>DATMEI010000885.1:0-2837 GCA_035556995.1 Streptomyces sp. | reverse complement strand
GCGGTTTTGCTGAAACCGCCGCTCGTGCTGTTCTTCAAGCGGGACTGGCGCGGAATGGAACACATTCCGGAAAACGGCGGATTTATCACGGTCGTCAATCACAACTCCGCCCTCGACCCGCTTTCCTATGCCCACTTCCAGTACAACACCGGACGCGTCCCGCGGTTTCTGGCGAAGGTCGCCCTGTTCAGGAGCGGGTTCGTCGGAACGGCCATGCGGGGCACGGGGCAGATTCCCGTCTACCGCGAGTCCAAGGACGCCATAGGGGCCTTCCGCGCCGCCGTCGAAGCCATCAACAAGGGCGAGTGCGTGGCGTTCTACCCCGAGGGCACCCTCACGAGGGAGCCCGGGATGTGGCCGATGAAGGGCAAGACAGGCGCGGCAAGGGTGGCGCTGGAGACCGAGGCGCCCGTCATCCCGGTCGCGCAGTGGGGTGCGAATCTCGCTGTTCCGCCGTATCCGAAGCGGAAAGACATCAAGTTCTTTCCGCGCAAAACCCTGACGGTGCAGGCCGGACCACCCATCGACCTCTCGGAGTTCTACGGCAAGGAGCCGACCGCCGCGGTGCTGCGTGCCGTCACAGAGCGCATCATGGACGAGATCACGGCGCAGTTGGCCGATATCCGTGGAGAGCCCGCACCGGCCAGGCGTTTCGATCACCGCAGGACCGTCGACCGGCAGCAGCCGGGGCCCGTTTCGCAACAACAGGGCGACTCGAAACAGCAGGCACAGCAGGAACAACAGGCAGAGAAGACACAGACGGCACAGCAGGACACGGCGGCCCCCGGGGCCGCCGAGGGAGAGAAGGCGTGACGAAAGCTGCCGTATTCGGCACCGGCTCCTGGGGCACCGCCTTCGCGATGGTGCTCGCCGACGCGGGCTGCGATGTGACGCTCTGGGGCCGCAGGCCCGAGGTGGCCGAAGCCGTCAACACCCGGCGCGAGAACCCCGACTACCTTCCCGGCACCGAACTTCCCGCAGCGGTGACGGCGACGACCGATGCGGCTGAGGCAGCACACGGCGCCGAGTTCACGGTGCTCGCCGTGCCCTCGCAGACGCTGCGCGGCAACCTCGCCGGATGGGCGCCGCTGCTGCACCCGGAAACCGTGCTGGTCTCACTGATGAAGGGCGTCGAACTCGGCACCGCGAAGCGGATGAGCGAGGTCATCGAAGAGGTCGCCGGCGTGGACAGCTCACGGGTCGCCGTGCTCACGGGGCCCAACCTCGCCAAGGAGATCGCAGCCCGCCGTCCGGCCGCCTCGGTCGTCGCCTGCGTGGACGAGGCCGTCGCGCAGCGGTTGCAGACTGCTTGCCACACCCCGTACTTCCGCCCGTACACGAACACGGACGTCGTCGGCTGCGAACTCGGCGGTGCCGTCAAGAACGTGATCGCGCTGGCCGTCGGCATCGCCGACGGCATGGCACTCGGGGACAACGCCAAGGCGTCCCTGATCACCCGCGGACTCGCCGAAACCACCCGGCTCGGGCTGGCGATGGGCGCGGAGGCCCACACCTTCGCCGGGCTCGCCGGCATGGGCGACCTCGTGGCCACCTGCTCCTCACCGCTCTCCCGCAATCACACCTTCGGCACCAACCTGGGCCGCGGCATGACGCTGCAGGAGACGATCGCCGTCACACGACAGACTGCGGAAGGTGTCAAGTCCTGCCAGTCCGTACGTGAACTGGCCCGGCTGCACGGGGTGGAGATGCCGCTGACGGAGACGGTGGTCGGCATCGTCCACGACGGCAAGCCACCGCTCGTCGCGCTCAAGGAACTGATGTCGCGCAGTGCGAAGGCCGAACGCGTCTGAAGCAGTTGAGTGTTCACAGGATGCGCTCAACAGGTGCCGCCCCGGCCCGCCACCGAACCTCCCCGTCCTTCGAGGAGTGTTCACAGGGAGCCGCTGAACGGGCCCTTCACGGCGAAGGATGCGACCCCGACGCGGCCACCCCGGCACCCTGACGCGTCAGGAACCAGACGGTACAGTCGATCCGATATGAGCAGCCAGAACCCCTCCCGCAAGCCCCGCGTCGCCGTCGTCTTCGGTGGACGAAGCTCCGAGCACGCGATCTCGGTCGTCACCGCAGGGGCCGTACTCGCCGCCATCGACCGCGAGAAGTACGAGGTGCTGCCCATCGGCATCACCGCCGACGGCCGCTGGGCGCTGACCGCAGACGACCCCGAGCGGATGGCGATCGAGAACCGCAAGCTGCCCAGCGTCGCGGAACTGGCCGACACCACCACCGGCGGTGTCCTGCTGCCCCTCGAACCCGGCAACCGTGAGGTGACCTACCAGGAGCCGGGCTCCGTGCCCAAGGTCCTGGGCGAGGTCGACGTCGTCTTCCCCGTCCTGCACGGCCCGTACGGCGAAGACGGCACTCTGCAGGGGCTGCTGGAGATGTCGGGCGTGCCCTACGTCGGTGCGGGAGTGCTCGCGTCGGCGGTCGGCATGGACAAGGAGTACATGAAGCGGATCTTCGCTTCCTTCGGGCTGCCCGTCGGGCCGTACGTCACCATCCGTCCGCGGGACTGGAGCGCGGACCCCGGAGGCGCGCGCAAGCGGATCCTGGACCTGGCGGGAGCGCACGGCTGGCCGCTGTTCGTGAAGCCGGCGCGGGCGGGCTCGTCGATGGGCATCACCAAGGTCCACGACATCGGCGGACTGGACGACGCCATCGCCGAAGCCCAGCGGCACGACCCGAAGGTGGTCGTCGAATCGCTGCTCAGCGGGCGTGAGATCGAGTGCGGCGTGCTGGAGTTCGAGGACGGTCCGCGGGCGAGCGTCCCCGCCGAGATCCCGCCCGTGAGCGCCCACGACTTCTACGACTTCGAGGCG
>DATMEI010000884.1:0-5659 GCA_035556995.1 Streptomyces sp. | reverse complement strand
CGGTGAAGCCGCCACCGACGAGGGGGTCTCCGAGGCACCCTCCGTCGCGCTGGCCCCGGAGCTCGGTGGTGAACACCCGCACGTCTCCTATGTGTTGCACGTCAACGGCGTCGACCGGCCCGTCACCGACGCCTGGATCGGCGAATCGCTGCTGTACGTGCTCCGCGAGCGGCTCGGCCTGGCCGGCGCCAAGGACGGCTGCTCGCAAGGGGAGTGCGGCGCCTGCTCCGTGCAGGTCGACGGCAGGCTCGTCGCGTCCTGCCTCGTGCCCGCTGCCACCTCGGCGGGCAGCGAGATCCGTACGGTCGAGGGCCTGGCCGCCGACGGCGTACCCTCCGACGTGCAGCGTGCCCTGACCGACTCCGGAGCCGTGCAGTGCGGCTTCTGCGTGCCGGGGCTGGCGATGACAGTGCACGACCTGCTCGAGGGCAACCACGCGCCCAGCGAGCTGGAGACCCGCAAGGCGATCTGCGGCAACCTGTGCCGCTGCTCCGGCTATCGGGGTGTGCTCGACGCCGTACGTACGGTCGTGACCGAGCGGACAGAGCAGGCCGCCCGGGAAGAAGAAGAAGCGGAAGCGGAGGCCGAAGCGGAAGCTCAGGGCCGGATGGGGCAGCCGCAGGCGCGCATCCCGCACCAGGCGGGCCCCGGCGCGGGCGGCGCGTACTTCCCCGACGGGGGAGGCGTATGAAGCGCCGAGGCTCGCGTGGCCCCTTCCCCCTCCCTTCCGGCCGGGCTGAACGGCCCGGCAGCGCTCAACTGCCCGGCGGCGCAAGGCTCGACGGCGAACGCGGCGCACTGCTGAGCGAACCGGGCGGAAGAGGCGCACCGAGCGAACGAGGCGTACTGAGCGAACGAGGCGGCACACGAGGCGGAAGAGGACGCGGACGGCGCGTACGACGCGGCGGACGATGCGGAAAGGCAGTGGCATGACCAGCACGGCCGACGGCCCCGGCGCCGTCACAGCGACTCCCGCCCAAGGCACTTCCCTGCCCCAGAACTCCGCCGACGGCCGCCCCCTCACACAGGGAATCGGCGCCTCCCTCCCATCGACCGACGCCCCCGCCAAGGCGGAAGGCACCTTCCCCTACGCGGCCGACCTGTGGGCCGAAGGGCTGCTGTGGGCGGCGGTTCTGCGCTCACCGCACCCGCACGCCCGTATCGTCTCGATCGACACCTCGCAGGCGGCGGCGCTCCCCGGCGTGCATGCCGTCGTCACACACGAGGACGTGCCGGGCGACGCCGGCCACGGACGTAGGATCGCCGACCAGCCCGCCTTCGCACGTGACCTCGTGCGCTACTACGGCGAGCCCATCGCCGCAGTCGCCGCCGACCACCCGGACACGGCGCGGCTGGCGGCCGCGGCCATCGACGTGGAGTACGAGCCGCTGGAGGCGGTCACCGACCCGGAGAAGTCCTTCGAGGCCGAACCCCTGCACCCCGACGGCAACTTGATCCGTCACATCCCGCTGCGCTACGGCGATCCGGAGATCACCGGCGACGTCGTCGTCGAGGGTCTCTACCGCATCGGCCGCCAGGACCCCGCCCCCATCGGCGCCGAGGCCGGTCTCGCCGTGCCCCGTCCCGACGGCGGCGTGGAGATCTACACCGCCTCGACCGACCCGCACACCGACCGCGACCTCGCTGCCGCATGCTTCGGCCTGCCGCCCGAGCAGGTCAAGGTCGTCGTGACGGGTGTGCCGGGCGCGATGGGCGACCGCGAGGACACCGGACTGCAGGTGCCGCTGGGCCTGTTGGCCATGAAGACCGGCTCCCCGGTGAAGATCGCCGCGACCCGCGAGGAGTCCTTCCTCGGCCACGCCCACCGCCACCCCACCCTTCTGCGCTACCGCCATCACGCGGACAGCGAGGGCCGGTTGGTGAAGGTCGAGGCGCAGATCCTGCTGGACGCGGGCGCGTACGCCGACACCACCGCCGACGCTCTCGCCGCAGCCGTCTCCTTCGCGGCAGGCCCGTACGTCGTGCCGCACGCGTCGGTCGACGGCTGGGCCGTACGTACGAACAACCCGCCCTCCGGCCATGTGCGCGGTGAGGGCGCGATGCAGGTGTGCACGGCGTACGAAGGCCAAATGGACAAGCTGGCCGCCCAGTTGCGCATCGACCCGGCCGAGCTGCGGATGCGGAACGTACTGGCGACCGGGGACCTGCTGCCCACCGGCCAGACCGTCACCTGCCCGGCGCCGGTCGCCGAACTGCTGCGCTCCGTACGGGAGGCGCCGCTGCCGGCACTGCCCAAGGACAGCCCGTCGAGGGACTGGCTGCTGCCCGGCGGTCCCGAAGGCGCCGGCGAACCGGGCGCGGTGCGGCGGGGCGTCGGCTATGCACTGGGCATGGTCCACATGCTCGGAGCCGAAGGCACGGACGAGGTGTCCACGGCCACGGTCAAGGTCAACGGCCCTGTGGCGACGGTGATGTGCGCCGCTGTGGAAACCGGTCAGGGCTTCGCGACGCTCGCCCGTCAGATCGTCCAGGAGACGCTGGGCATCGACGAGGTGTACGTCGCCTCGGTCGACACCGACCAGCCACCGGCGGGCGCGGGCGCGCACAGCAGGCACACATGGGTTTCGGGCGGCGCGGTCGAACGGGCGGCGAAGATGGTCCGCACGCAGCTTCTGCAGCCGCTGGCCGCGAAGTTCGGGATGACCACGGAACTGCTCTCCATCGCCGACGGAAAGATCACCTCCTACGACGGTGTTCTCTCGACGACCGTCCTGGAGGCCCTGGAGGGCAAGGAGTTGTGGGCGACGGCGCAGTGCCGCCCCCACCCCACGGAACCCCTGGACGAGACGGGGCAGGGCGACGCCTTCGTCGGACTGGCCTTCGCCGCCGTACGTGCCGTCGTGGACGTCGACATCGAACTGGGGTCGGTGCGGGTCGTGGAGATGGCCATCGCACAGGACGTCGGGCGGGTGCTGAATCCGCGTCAACTCCGGGCCCGTATCGAGGCAGGCGTCACACAGGGCATCGGCGCGGCCCTGACGGAACACCTGCGCATCGCCCGCGGCGTCGTCCGCCGCCCGGACTTCACCGGCTACGCGCTGCCGACGGCCCTGGACGCCCCGGACATCCGCATCGTCCAACTCATCGAGGAACAGGACGTGGTGGCCCCCTTCGGGGCGAAAGCCGCCTCAGCCGTACCGGTGGTCGTCTCCCCGGCGGCGGTCGCCTCGGCGGTACGGTCGGCGACGGGCCGCCCGGTGAACCGCCTGCCGATCAGGCCCCAGGCGGCGGTGGGCGCGTAGCCGCGCAACTGGGCTGCTGCGTACGGCGGTTGCTCGGGAACGGAAATCAGGGCCAACCAAGGCTGAGGCGGGCGCTTGCCCGTGCTTGACCTGTCTGGAAGCCGGCACCTCAGGAGTCGGCACCCGGCACCGGGCACCTACGGTTGCCGTCGCCCCTCCGCCTCCGTGACGCCGCGGATGCGTCACTCGGCAAACCGGCCGACGTCTCCATCGGCGAGGAAGTCACCGATGTTCGGCGACCCGGTAGAAGAGGTGCGTGGCCTGCGGGGTTTCGATCACCTTGGCCACGTCCAGGGCGATGGTGCCGGTGCCGAGGTGGTCGAAGAGGCGGGTGCCGCCGCCCAGGAGGACCGGCGCGAGGTGGATGCGGACTTCGTCGGCGAGGCCCGCCGCCACGCACTGACTGCAGACGCTCGCACCGCCCATCACCACCACGTCCTTGTCTCCCGCCGCTGCCTTGGCCTGCTCGACGGCGTCGGTGACGCCCCCGGTGACGAAGGTGAAGTCGCCGGAGAGCCGCATCCTCGTCGGGGCCTGATGAGTGACCACGAAGTACGGCGGCGAAATCGACTGGCCCCGCTCCGCGCCGTAACCCATGTCGTCGTTCCAGCCGTGTGGGCCGTCGACGATGTCGAAGAGCCGACGCCCCATCACCACCGCCCCGGTGGCCGCGACCGCGTCGTCCAGCACCTTGTCGTCGGCATCGGTCCGGCCGTCCAGCACCCAGTTGTGGATCACCTCGCCACCCACGCCGAGGCCGTGCTCCAGATCCACCCCGGGGGCCGCCACGAATCCGTCCAGTGACATGGAGATGTCCACCACCACCGCGCCCATGCTCTGCTCCCTCTCACTTCGGGTACGTCGGCGCCCTCACGCAGGTGCCGGACAGTAAGACCCCGGAAGGCCTGAGAACTCATCGCAGAGCACGGCGGATAGCCTTTGGGCTGCACGGGCAGTTCTTCGGGGTCTAGGGGGCGGGGGCCGAAGTGCCCTTCGCTGCAAGGGAGATGAGGGGGTGGGGCATGGCCACCTGGACCATCGAGCCTGAACCCGTCACCGGGGACGGAGTCGAGGACGCGATCTGGGAGTACTTCACCGAGATCGGCCGCCGCGTGCTGGGGCGTTCGGCCACGCACGAGGAACTCCGGAAAGCTCTGGACGACGATCCGCACAGCGATCTCAGCCCACCTCACGGCGTGTTCCTCGCCGCCCGCAGCGGGGACGGCGAACTCCTCGGATACGCCGGGGTGCGGTTGCTGGCCGGGCTGGCCGCCACTGCGGAGCTGAAGCGCATGTACGTACGTCCCGTCGGGCGCGGCGCAGGGCTTGGACGGGGGCTGTTGGAGGCGGCTGAGGCGTCGGCGCGGGAGTTGGGTGCCACGCGGATCGTCCTCGAAACCAACCATGTACTCGCCGAGGCGCGGCGCTTGTACGCGGCGCACGGGTACGAGGAGACCGTCCCGTACAACGACCATGGTGCCGCTGAACATTGGTACGCGAAGGCCCTCGTCCCGCCCGTGGCTTCCTGACCAGTTGGAGCACGGCCGTACCCCTGAGACGCGGCCCGGTATCGTGGACGCGCGACGATCTCGTGGTCGCCCCGGACCGAGAGGCACGCCGCGTGCGATCACCGACCGACGATCCGACCGTCCCGCCGATGCTTCATGTCCCCGGTGGCGCCGTTGACCTCCGGGACGACCGGCGCGGCACCCGCTGGCGGGCCGAGGTCGCGCCGTTCCTGCTCGGCCGGTATCCCGTCACCGTGGACCTCCACCGTGCTGTCACAGGAGGGGATTTGAATCCCTCGGTGAGCGGCGAATCCCCTGTGACGAACGTCAGCTGGTTCGACGCGGTCGACGTGTGCAACCGGATCTCGGACCGTTCCGGACTGAACCACGCCTACTCCCGCGACGCACAGAGCGGCGAAGTGACCTGCGACTGGGCGTCCGAGGGCTACCGCCTGCCGACCGAGGCGGAATGGCAGTACGCCTGCAAGGCAGGTACGAGCGGATACCGGTACGGGGAGATCGACGACATCGCCTGGTACGCGGACAACTCGGGAGCCCGTGTCCACGACGTCGGCGGCAAGGCCCCCAATCCGTGGGGACTGCACGACATGCTGGGCAACGTCTGGGAGTGGTGCTGGAACCTCTACGACGAGGAGGTCTACGGCTCGTACCGCATCTTCCGCGGCGGTGGCTGGGCCGAGTCGATGCGGGGCTGCGGGGCCTCAGTTCGTCGCCGCAGTCACCCCTCGTTCGCGATCGACGACCTCGGCTTCCGGCTCGCTCGAACCGTCTCCCCCTAGCTGGGAGCCGCGGGGACGGCAGTCGCGGCAGTCGCGGCAGTGGCCCGGGGTGGGGCTGCGGAAGGCGCGGTCGCATGCGTCGCAGGTC
>DATMEI010000883.1:0-4304 GCA_035556995.1 Streptomyces sp. | reverse complement strand
GCAGGCGTTCGTCATCTCCACCCTGCTCCGAGTAGCACAGGGCTCGGCCACCGTGGCCCTCACGACGGCAGCCGGGCTGGTGGCGCCCGCAGCGGCAGCGGCCAACCTCAGCGACTTCCAGCTCACGCTGCTGGTGATGGCGATCGCGGCCGGTGCGACCGTGCTGTCGCACGTCAACGACTCCGGCTTCTGGCTGGTCAGCCGCTTCTTCGGCATGGACGAGAAGACCACCCTGAAGACCTGGACCGTGATGGAGACGACCCTCGGCCTCGTGGCCTTCGTGATCGCCTCCGCTCTGTGGACCGTCACCTGACCCAGGTCGCAGGTGAAGTCGTGAAGCTGTGGGCGCCCCCGCTACGGGGGCGCCCACAGTCATGAGCCCTGTTCTCCTCCGGTCTCTTTCCGGCACTGCCCGGGACTTGAGTCTCCAGCGGCTGGAAGGCCCAGACTCCCGCTATGAACGACGAACACCTGGACGCTCTCACCATCGGACAGCTCGCCGACCGGACCGGTGTCGCCGTCCGCACCATCCGCTACTGGTCGGACATCGGCATGCTGCCGCCCGATCGACGGTCCGCAGGCGGCTACCGGCTGTACGGAGCCGATGCCGTCGCCCGCCTTGAACTTGTCCGCACCCTGCGGGAGTTGGGGCTCGGCCTCGACGAGGTGAGCCGGGTCCTGGGAAGTGAGGCGACGGTCGCTGAGGTCGCAGCCACCCATGTCGCGGCTCTCGACGCCCGGATCCGCGCCCTGAAGGTGAGCCGGGCCGTTCTGTCCACCGTCGCGGAACGCGATTCCACCGCTGAGGAGACAGCACTGATGAACAAACTGGCACGACTCTCGGTCGACGAACGCAGGAAGATCATCGAAGACTTCATGAAGGAGGTGGCCGGCGGCCTGGAGGGCACTCCGGACATCGGCGAGCGTCTGAAGCGCTCACCGATCGAGCTGCCCGACAGCCCCACAGCAGAGCAAGTGGATGCCTGGCTCCAGCTGGCCGAACTGATCCAGGACCCCGAATTCCGCTCCCGTATGCGGACGATGATGGAACTGAACGTGCCGGGCTCGCCCGGCGGTTCCATCTGGTTCACCGGGCATGTGGTGCAAGTGGTCAGCGAGGCCCGCGAAAACGGCGTGGACCCGGACGAACCGGATGCCGCCGCCGTACTGACGAGGTTGTTCCGCGAGGCGAACCGGGCCGAGGTCCTTCAGTGCCTCGAGGCGGGCCTCGCCGCCGACGCCGAGAGATACCGGCAACTCCTCGCCGTCGTCAGGGGTCATGGGCCGCGGCCGTCCCGCGTCGAGGCCTACGACTGGCTGGCGCAGGCACTCCGAGCCGACCTCCGGCGAGCAGCGTGAGCGGGGCCCGGCCCCGCGCGAATGTCGTCAACAGGCCCGGCGCACAACGGCTTTGCCGGCGTCAGGCCGCCGTGGTCAGGTCGTGGATGCCCCGCAGCTGCGTCATCACCTCGCGCAACGAATGGCATTCCCGTGGTGCCTGAGGCAGCGTGAGCACCGGGCAGCCGCGGCCGCGGCCGTGCGCCAGCGAGTCGGCCATGGCCGCCAGGGCCGTGGTCACGTTCCGTGCCTCGGCCCTGGACGGCCGTGGCACACCGCGCTCGACGCGTACCGCGCACGCGGTGGCGGCGTCAGCGATCCGTTCAGCCCGTGCCATCACGGCAAGCCAGTCGTGTCCCTGATCATGCTGCGGTCGCGGGAGTTCCGCCGCGGCGGTCTCCGCCGCGACGCGGGCCTCGGCGAGCGCCCTGTAAGCGGCGTGCCGCAACCGGGTGCCCCGGTCGGCGGGGTCACTGCCCGCTGACGCGGCAACTGGGGTGCTGTCAGTGGTCGTTGATCCGTCGAGCACATGGCACAGATACCGTTCCGTGCAGCGCAGCGCGACGGCGAAGCGGTGGCCCACCCGCAGTCGCGGATTCGCCAGGTGAGGCAGGTGGCCGACGAAGAGCACGATCCCGCAGGCAAGCGCCGTATCCACCAGCCGGGCACCTGCCGCCTCGCTGTCACCCGCCGCGTGGACGAACGACAGGACCAGCACGGTGACCACCGCGGTCTGAAATCCGAAGTTGCGGACCGCCACCGGGATCAGCATCCCCCCGGCCACCACCACGGCGGCCGGCCACCACGCCCCATGGAGTCCTGCCGTGGCCAGAGTGAACACCAGGACGCCTGTGGCCGTGCCGGCGAAGCGGTTCACCACCCGGGAGAACAGCGGGCCCATATCGGGCTTCACCAGGAAGGCGGCGGTCGCGGGCAGCCAGTACCAGTGGGTTTCGTGGAGTGCCAGCGCGACGGCGGCGCTGACCGCGACGCACAGCGCCACGCGCAGCCCGTACTCGCGCCCGGCGGGCCCGAAGACGTCCCGCCACGGCCGGGTGGGCTCATGGCGCGCGCCGTGGTCGGACAGGAGGTTCACACCGCGCCGGGCGCGAGGAGCGACCCCGGGCCGCCCGTCCGCGGCGGACGCCCCGTGCCCGGACGACGCAAGAGGGGTCCGGCCCGGCGTCGTACGGTCGAACGTCACCGCCGCCTCCAGCAGCGCCCGGTCGAAGGCGTCGCGCTGGACCGTGTCGGAGAGCGGGCTCGCCAGCGCGCCGGGTGAGGTCTGATCCCGTACGGCTGCGGCGAGCCGGCGCGGCCCGTCAGCCACGTGGCGGTCCAACGGCCTGCCCTCCCACAGCAGCGAGATGCCGGCTTCGCACAACGCGGTCGCAGCGCCGAGGCGTTCGATGAGCACATGGGCCCGGGTGGAACCGCGCCCGGTGCGCCGCACCGGCCAGGACAGCACCCGCATCAGCCGCAGCGCCTCCTCCGCGCGCTGCTGTGCGGCGGTCAACCGACGGCGGGCGGCCTCGGCTTCCGGCCCACCGAGAGCGCGGAGCGCGTCGGCGAGCGCGTCGAACACCTCGGCGACGGCTTCCCGTTCGCCTTCTCCGGGCGTCGACCGCCGCAGCCGCGGGGTGCGGAGGAAGAGCCGTAGCAGCAGGAGCCATGCAGCGCCGCACAGGAAGCATCCCGCCTTGAGCCATGCGGGGCCGGGCAGCGGCATCCCTGCGCCGACGGCCGTGGCGACCAGCAGTTGCATGGCTGCCGCCGACCACACGGGGCCGGCCACACTCAGTGCGCCGGAGAGCAGACCCACGACGAAGAGCGCGGGCACGGCGCCCCAGCGGCTCCCGGCGTCCGCGAGCAGACTGCCGCACAGCATTCCAAGAGCACCGGCAGCCGCCGGCAGGCCGATGTGCACGACACCGGTGCGGCGTGTGCCGGGCCGGTCGTTGACCCCGGCGAGCATCGCGGCGATTCCGGCAGCGACAGCTTGACCGACGTGTTCCGTGAGCACGCCCAGCGCCAGCAGCGGTCCTGCGCCGAGGGCACCGCGCAGCATGGCGGTCCACGGGACGGGCGCGGAACGCCAACCCAGCGGATGGATGAGCCAGATCGGCACGGAACGCCGACCCGTACGGGCCGGATCGAACGAACGGAAAGGGCGCGTCTTGCGCAGTGCATGAGGGAACGGCGGAACGGGCACGGGCCTCCTCGTGCGACCGGTCGGCAAAGAGCGACGGGGCAGGGACGGGCGACGGTGACCGCGGGTGTCCGACGATAACCGGACGACTTGTCATCCGGGCTGCCGACGCATTACGCGCACATGTCCACTGGTTTTGTTCGCCGGAAGTGGCTGCTGGCTGCGGGGAGGAACATCAGGATCACGGCGGAGAGTACGGCAGCCACGTGCAGCACCCGGCTGGCCCCGAAGGCGAGGTCCATCGCTCCGGCCTGCGACAGCTCCACGCCGATGGTGCGGCCCTGGGCCAGGGCATGGATCGGCTCAGCCACCATCGACGCCGTACCCATCACACCGAGGCCGAGCGCCAGAGCGATCCGGGCCCAGCCGTGGCCGCGGCGCATCCGGAGCGCGACCAGGAGCGCTGCGGTGAAGACGGACAGCCGCACTGCGAGCCCTACAGCGATCTCAGTCGTGGAGCCCGAGCCGTCCGCCACCAACCTGCCCACCGCCAGGACCGTTTCGAAAGCGCCGGCGGCAACAGCCGTCACCCACAGCGCGAATGCGGCACGCACCGGCGCAGGGGGGAGCTGGACATCGGGCAGCGCAGACCGACCGTCCGAGGGGCGAGCGCAGCTGGTGGATGAGCTTCGTTGCGCGGAGCGCGGCATCGTGGCCTCGATTCGTCACTGGGGGTCGGGAGCGACCAGTGCTCCCGATACTCCAGCCACGGCACGACCGTGACCCGCCTGCTAGCCGGTGAATTGATACGGGGTTA
>DATMEI010000882.1:0-8845 GCA_035556995.1 Streptomyces sp. | reverse complement strand
CGTCGACCGCTGAGACCGCGAGATGGTGCGGCGGCTCGCACGCCTCGATCTTCATCGTCATCTCAGGGTTTCCCTCCTCGGCCGTCATGGTGACGCTGATCGACTGCCCCGCGCCGGGGCTGCCCGCCCATGGACCGAACCACCGGGTCGTACGTTCGGATTCGGTGAGGGAGTCCCAGACGTCGGTGACCGGTGCGCGGAACGTGCGGGTGAGAACAAGGTCGGGGCCGGTCGAGGTGCTGGTGAGGGACCCGTTGGGCTTCGGTGTCATGCGGGCTTCTCCTTGGCTTCGTCGGCGGAGCGCTCCTGTCTGCGTCGCTCCCGCCGGGTGCGGTGGACCTCCGTCTCGAGAGCGTCGAAACGCTGCTCCCAACGGTTCGAGAACTGCTCGAGCCACTGCCCCAGCTCCACCAGCGGCGCGGATTCCAGGCGGTAGACACGTTCACGGCCACGGTCCTCCGCGACGACGAGGCCTGCCTCGCGCAGCACCCGGAGGTGCCGGCTGACAGCGGGGCGACTGACGGCGAAGTGTCCGGTGATCTCGTTGACGTTGCGCGGCTGCGCGTGCAGCAGCACGAGGATCTCCCGTCGGACCGGATCTGCCAGAGCAGCGGGGGCTCTCATGGCAGAAGCGTAACCGATCGGTTACGTATTCGACCCGCAAAGCCGCCCTTCCATGGGCCGTGCGATGTTGGCCGACGTTGACAGTCGATGCCGGAGGGTGACCGTCCCCACCCTGCTCCGGCCTGGGGCGGTCTCACCCGTCTGCGACACTGGGTGGGTTATGCCTGCACCCGGAGAACTCACCTTCGTCGCCCCTCGCGGAACCGTAAGGCCGCCGCGGCATCTTGCCGATCTCGCTCCTGAAGAGCGCCGCGCGGCAGTCGCCGAGCTGGGCGAGAAGCCCTTCCGTGCCAAGCAGCTCTCGCAGCACTACTTCTCCCGGCTGGCCCACGAGCCCGCAGAGTGGACGGACATCCCGGCCGCCGCCCGCGAGAAGCTGGCCGCGGAGCTGCTGCCGGAGCTGATGAGCGTGGTGCGGCACGTCAGCTGTGACGACGACACCACCCGCAAGACCCTCTGGAAGCTGCACGACGGCACGCTCGTCGAGTCCGTTCTGATGCGCTATCCGGACCGGGTCACCATGTGCATCAGTTCGCAGGCGGGCTGCGGCATGAACTGCCCGTTCTGCGCGACCGGTCAGGCAGGTCTCGACCGCAATCTGTCGACGGCCGAGATCGTGCACCAGATCGTGGACGGCGTACGGGCGCTGCGCGACGGAGACGTGCCGGGAGGACCGGCGCGGCTGTCCAACATCGTCTTCATGGGCATGGGCGAGCCGCTGGCCAACTACAAACGTGTGGTGGGTGCGATCAGGCGGCTGACCGACCCGGAGCCGGACGGTCTCGGGCTGTCGCAGCGCGGGATCACCGTTTCGACGGTGGGTCTGGTCCCGGCGATGCTCCGCTTCGCGGACGAGGGCTTCAAGTGCCGTCTCGCCGTCTCGCTGCACGCACCGGACGACGAACTGCGCGACACACTGGTCCCCGTCAACACGCGGTGGAACGTCCGCGAGGTGCTGGACGCGGCATGGGAGTACGCCGACAAGTCCGCACGCCGCATCTCCATCGAGTACGCACTGATCAAGGACATCAACGACCAGGCGTGGCGCGCGGATCTGCTCGGCCGGCTGCTCAAGGGCAAGCCCGTCCACGTCAATCTCATCCCGCTGAATCCCACTCCCGGCTCCAAGTGGACGGCATCGCGTCCCGAGGACGAGGCCGCGTTCGTGCAGGCACTGGAGGCGCACGGCGTGCCGGTCACCGTGCGGGACACACGTGGTCAGGAAATCGACGGCGCGTGCGGGCAGTTGGCCGCGACTGAGCGCTGAGCGCCGAGCGCCGGCGCTCCGCGCTCAGCGCGAACGGGAGCGCCTGATCCAGGTGAAGGTCCGGCTGGTAGCCTGCGAGGGGTTCTTGTCGTAGGCATTTCAACCGATGACGGGATCCTGTTCACCAACAGACCGACAGGGGAGCGCACACAGCGCTGAGAGTGCGGCCGTACGCACGGACATGTGACGTGCAGACACGTGCAGCCGCAGACCCTCGAACCTCGCCCGGGTCATGCCGGGTAGGAAGTCGATGATCCGATGAGCAAGCACGCTCTGCGCACAACCGCCGCCGTCACCGCTGTCCTTGCCCTCGCGGGTTCACTGACCGCCTGCGGCGGTTCGGACGCGGGCAGCGGAGAAGACAGCAAGACGGTCACTCTCCTCACCCACGATTCCTTCGCCGCCTCGAAGCCCGTACTGAAGGAGTTCACGCGGCAGACCGGCTACAAGATCAAGGTCCTGCGCGGCGGGGACGCCGGGGCTGCCGTGAACCAGACAGTGCTCAACAAGGGCAATCCGCAAGGGGATGTCTTCTTCGGAGTCGACAACACGCTTCTCTCCCGGCCTCTGGAGAAGGGTGTCTTCGCCCCGTACCGGGCCGAGGGCCTCGACCGGGTCCCCGGCGGTCTTCAGCTCGACAAGGGCGAACACCGGGTCACACCCGTCGACTCGGGCGAGATCTGCGTCAACTACGACCGCGCGTACTTCGCGAAGAAGAAGCTCGACCCGCCGGAGACGCTGGACGACCTCGCCGAGCCCCAGTACAAGGACCTTCTGGTCACCGCGGACGCCGCGACGTCCTCGCCGGGCCTGGGTTTTCTGCTGGCCACAATCGACGAGTACGGCAAGGGCTGGAAGGACTACTGGAAGAAGCTGAAGGCCAACGGCGTCGAGGTCGTCGAGGGCTGGGAGCAGGCGTACAACGACCGCTTCAGCGGATCGAACGGCGGGAAGGGCAAGGGCGACCGGCCCCTGGTGGTCTCCTACGCCTCCAGCCCGCCCGTGGAGGTCCTGGGCAAGAAGCCGCTGCCGGCGCAGGCGCCCACCGGGATAGCGAAGGGCACCTGCTTCCAGCAGACGGAGTTCGCCGGACTGCTGGAGGGCGCCTCCAACCCCGAGGGCGGAAAGGCACTGCTGGACTTCATGCTCAGCAAGAAGTTCCAGGAGGACATGCCGCTGCAGATGTTCGTCAATCCCGTGCGCGACGACGCCGAGTTGCCGGAGCTGTTCGCGAAGTACGGGGAGTCCGTCGACGACGCGGCGACCATGGCCCCGGCGAAGATCGACGAGCACCGCGAACAGTGGGTCAAGGCGTGGACCTCGCTCGTCGTGAAGTAACTCCCGGAAAGGACAGCCGGGAAGGACAGACCGCCGGACAGCAGCACCGCGAGCAGCGGGAGCACCGCGATTCCCCGGAGCACCGCGAGTCCCCTGAGCACCGGGCTCGACGGGGCAACGCCGGCGGTGCGCTGCGCCTCGCCCTCATGGCGGTGCCTGTCGCCTTCTTCGGGCTCTTCTTCGCCTACCCCGTCGCCGCCATCGTCGGCCGCGGGCTGCGCACGGCCGGACAGTGGCATCCCGGACGGCTCGGGCAGGTGCTGGCCGATCCGGACGTGCTGCACGTGCTGTGGTTCACGGTGTGGCAGGCAGCAGCCTCGACGGGGTGCACGCTCGCGCTGGCGCTGCCCGGTGCGTATGTATTCGCACGGTTCGACTTCCCCGGCAAGCAACTGCTGCGCGCTGTCGTGACGGTTCCCTTCGTGCTGCCGACCGTGGTCGTGGGATCGGCCTTCCTCGCGCTCCTGGGACGCGGTGGTGCACTGGACGAGTGGTTCGGCCTGCGCCTGGACACCAGCGTCTGGGCCATCCTCCTCGCGCACGTCTTCATCAACTACGCGGTCGTCGTACGGACAGTGGGCGGCCTCTGGGCCCAGCTCGATCCCCGTCAGGAGGAGGCGGCCCGCGTGCTCGGTGCCGGCCGCCTCACCGCCTGGCGCCGTGTGACCCTTCCCGCACTGGCACCGTCCGTCGGGGCGGCGGCACTGATCGTCTTTCTCTTCACCTTCACCTCCTTCGGCGTGATCCAGGTTCTCGGCGGCCCGCGCTACGCGACGCTGGAGGTCGAGATCTACCGGCAGACCGCAGCACTGCTGGACCTGCCGACCGCCGCTGTGCTCACGTTGTTGCAGTTCGCGGCAGTCACTGTGCTGCTTGCCGTGCACGCCCGGACCGTACGCAGACGGCAGTCCGCACTCAGCATGGTTCCGGCAGCGCAGACAGCGCGGCGTCCTCAAGGCCGCGGCCAGTGGGCGTTGTTGTGGTCGGTCCTGACAGTCGTCGCGCTCCTGATCGTGGTGCCGCTCGCGGTCCTCGTGGAGCGCTCGTTCAACGGTCAGCACGGTTACGGGCTGGAGTACTACCGCGCGCTCGGATCCGTCTCCAGCAGTGCCGCATTCACCGTCGCGCCGGTCGCTGCGATCGGCAACTCCCTCGCGTACGCCGCTGTCGCCACCTGTATCGCCCTGGTCGTCGGCGGTCTCGCGGCGGCGGCGCTGACCACCCGTGGCGGAGGCGGAGCAGTCGGCGGACTGGTGCGCGGTTTCGACTCCATGCTGATGCTGCCCCTGGGCACCTCCGCCGTCACCGTGGGGTTCGGCTTCCTCATCGCGCTGGACGAGCCGCCGCTGGACCTGCGTTCGTCCTGGATGCTCGTGCCACTCGCGCAGTCACTGGTCGGCGTCCCCTTCGTGATACGGACGATGCTGCCCGTACTCCGTGCCGTCGATGTGAGGCTGCGCGAGGCGGCGGCCGTACTGGGCGCTTCACCACTGCGCGCATGGCGCGAGGTCGATCTTCCCCTGGTGCGCCGGGCGTTGCTGGTCGCAGCGGGCTTCGCCTTCGCCGTCTCACTGGGCGAGTTCGGTGCGACCGTGTTCATCGCACGGCCGGACGCCCCGACGCTCCCCGTTGCGGTAGCCCGCTTCCTCGGACGGGCGGGCGAGGTCAACTACGGGCAGGCGATGGCCATGAGCACCATCTTGATGCTGGTCTGCGCGGCCACGCTGCTGGCGCTGGAACGCATACGTACCGACCGCTCGGGAGAGTTCTAGATGCTGCGACTGGACGGTGTGAACGTCACCTTCGGCGACCGGCGCGCGCTGGACGGGGTCGATCTGGAGGTCGCCGATCACGAGACGGTCTGCGTGCTGGGCCCCAGCGGAAGCGGGAAGTCGACACTGCTGCGTGTCGTCGCGGGCCTGCAGAACCCTGACGCCGGCCGGATCTGGCTCTCCGGACAGGACCGGACCGAAGTGCCCCCACACCGGCGCGAAGTCGGGCTGATGTTCCAGGACCACCAGCTGTTCCCGCAGCGCGACGCCGGCGGCAACGTCGCGTTCGGTCTGCGCATGCGCCGCTCAGGACGGCAGGAGACACGCGAGCGCGTCGCCGAACTGCTTGACCTGGTCGGTCTTCCGGGTGCACAGCGCCGCACCGTCGCCACCCTCTCCGGCGGTGAACAGCAGCGGGTCGCCCTCGCCCGTGCCCTGGCACCGCAGCCCCGACTGCTGATGCTGGACGAGCCACTCGGCCAGCTCGACCGTGGACTGCGCGAACGGCTCGTCGTCGAACTGCGCGCCCTCTTCCGCCGGTTGCGCACCACTGTCCTCGCCGTCACACACGACCAAGGCGAGGCCTTCGTGCTGGCGGACCGTGTAGTCGTGATGAACGAGGGGCGCATCGCCCAAGCCGGCACGCCCCTTCAGGTGTGGCAGCACCCTGCCTCGGAGTTCGTCGCCCGCTTCCTCGGATTCGACAACGTCGTCGACGCGACCGTGCACGGCGGCACCGCAGACACACCGTGGGGCAGACTCCCTGTCCCGGACGGCACTCCCACGGGCGGCTGCAAGCTGCTCGTACGCCCGACGGGCGTGCGGCTGACCGCACTTGAGGACGGCCTTCCGTGCACGGTCGAAGCCCGTACCTTCCGCGGCGGCGACGCCGCAGCAGTGACGCTGTTGCTGCAGCCCGAGCACGGCCCGCGCCTGGAGGCGTCGTGTGCCCTGCGCGAGGCACCGGAGGCGGGGGAGTCCGTCGGCGTCACCTTCGACGGACGAGAAGTGGTGCGGCTCGGCCCCTGACCGGTTGCCGGGGGCCGGACGAATCAGGAAGCGTCGCCGCCGGTCAGCCGCGACAGCGTCGCCGGAACCTCCTCGACGGTGTCGACCAGCGCGATGCGGGACGCCATCGGACGCTCGTGCGCGAGCGACTGAAGCAGCGGCCAGCACGGCAGCGTTCGCGTCCAGTGCTCCTCGTTCACGAGCACCATCGGGGTGGGAGCACCGCGCGACTGGTAGTAGTTCGGCGTCGCGTTGTCGAAGATCTCCTGTACGGTCCCGGCTGCGCCGGGCAGGAAGACCACCCCCGCGTTCGACCGCGCCAGTAGTCCGTCCTCACGTACCGCGTTCACGAAGTACTTGGCGATGTGCTGGGCGAACGCTTTGGGCGGTTCGTGCCCGTAGAACCACGTCGGGATGCCGACCGACGAACCACCCTGGGGCCAGCCCTCACGTACAGCGAAGGCCGCCTGTGCCCATCCGCCGACCGACTCCTCGAAGGACGGCGAGCCGGAGAGCATCTCCAGCGCCTTCTCCAGCATGCCTTCTTCGAAGGGTGCGGCATACGCCCCGAGGTTCGCTGCCTCCATGGCTCCCGGGCCGCCGCCGGTCGCGACGGTGAGACCGGCGCGGGCGAGTGCGCGTCCCAGGCGTGCCGCGCCGCCGTAGGCGTCCGTTCCGCGCGCGAGCTTGTGCCCGCCCATGACGCCCACCACCCGGGCACCGACGAGGTGTTCGTCCAGCGCGTCGGATATCGCGTCGTCGTGTACGGCGCGGAGCATCGAGGAGAAGACGTCGCCGTCGTTCTTCGTGCGCTGGAACCAGGTGTACGAGCGCGCGTCCGGCGTCTGCTCGTACCCCTGCTCCGTCAGCCCGGCGAACAGCTCCTCGGGAGCGTAGAGACGTCCACGGTAGGGATTGAACGGGAGCTGCGGGACGGGCGGGAAGACCAGACCGCCGCCCTCCTGCACCCGGACGACGGCTTCCGCGGACATGTCGCAGCCGAGGAAGACCGCGCCGTCGGTATCGGCCGAGCTCAGCGAGCCGGTGCGCTCACGCAGGTCGACGGACTGAACCCGCCAGCCGCTGAGCGATCCGGTCGCCTCGATGACGTCGTCGAACTCGGAGAGGCTCTCTATCTCATGGTCAAGCATCGAGTCAGCGTAAGTGCTCGGCCCCGGAGGCGGTCCGGGACCGGCGAAGGATCAGCTGCCGGTGAAGCGCCCGGAGGGACTCAGGACATCAGGGGGAGCGCCGCGAGTTTTCCCACCGCCCAGGTGAGCGAGCCCAGTACGGCGCACAGCACGCCCAGCCGGAGCGCCACCGCGCCCCGTAGGAGACGACGGGGTGCGCCGAGTTTGACCAGGGCGGCGTTCGCGGAGGCCCGCGCGGCGCGTGACTCGGAGGCAGCTGTCAGGGCGCTCGCCGTCACGCAGCACACCACCAGTGCGGCACCCAGGATCGTCAGTGGTCCGAGGAGACGGGCGCCGTCCTCCGGCGCTCTGGCGTACAGCTGTCCTGCGGCCAGTCCGCCCGCCGCCACTGCGCACAGCACGCCAAGGGGCCGTCCGAGACGCCCGGCTTCCTGCTGCAGCACCCGCCCGGACAGGAGCCGTACGGCTCCGGGCCGGCCGACGGCCAGCAACCGTCCGCACAGTTGCGTGAGTCCCGGCCCGGCCAGCACGAGCCCGAGCGCCGTCAGCATCCAACCGCCCAGAACACCGGGTGCGCTGTTCGACAGGACGCTGGAGAGGGACAGCGCCTTGGGGGAGCGGCTCGCGTACGTCTCCATCGCCAGGCCCGCAGCGATCAGCGCGGTGCCCCACGGCAGGGTGGCTGCCGGTGACAGAGCCCCGGGCAGCGCCCGGAAGGGGAGCGCGTCGTGGTCACGGTCTCCGACCGGCCGGCCCAGCGTCCGGGGACCGGCTCCGGCACCTGCACCCGCACTCCCGGCACCGGCCGCGGCCTCGGATGCTCCGGTACGAGAGTGCGTGCCGGCCCCCGTACCGCCACCGGTCCCGGCAGTGGCCATCGCCGTTGCCACGCGCGGTCGAGTCGCCAGTGCGGCGGCACCCGCGGCCACCAGGGGTGGGACGCACAGCAGCACCAGGGTCGCGGCCACCGGCAACGGCTGGTCGGCGGCGAGCAGCTTCACGGCCGCACCGTCGAAGGGGACCGTGGCCAGCTGACCGCGCAGATGCAGGTAGATCACCAGCGCGATCGCGCTGCCCAGCATCGAGGTCATCGCGGTCGAAAGGGCGGCGAGCAGCGGGATGCGTGCAGGCCCCAGTCCGGCAGCGTCCAGTGCGGATCTCGACCGCGAGCCAGGTTCGGTACGGGCGACCGCTGCGGCGAACTGAACGGCCGCAGCGAGCGGGACGAGGCACCAGACCAGCCTCACCAGAGATGTGCCGGAATCCTGCGGATGAGCGAGGGCATGGCTCAGCGCGGCCAGCAACAGGAAGCCCACGACTGCCGTCGCACAAGCCACCAGCAGGCGGCGCAGCAGCGTGAGGGGAGGACCACCGCGGACTAGACGGAGAGCGAGCACGCGGCACCCTTGGAGTCTTCGCCGTCCGAGTCGTCGTCGCCGGCGGCCATGCCCTTGCCGTCCGCGCCGCCGTTCTCGTCGGCTCCGTCGTTGTTCGCCTGGCCCGGTCCTGGAGAGACCAGACCGTTGAGGCGTCCGTCGACCAGCGTGAGATTGCGGTCGGCGAGGGTCGGTCCTGCTGCGTCGGCGGCGTCCGGATCGTGCGGCGTCACCTTGGGCAGCATCACCGCCGGCTCGTGGGTCGTCAGCACCACTGTGATGTTGTGGGAGCGGGCGGCGGTGGTGAGG
>DATMEI010000881.1:0-3903 GCA_035556995.1 Streptomyces sp. | reverse complement strand
GGCTATCTGGTGCTGTGCCTGGCGCTGGCGCTGCGGGAGAGACGCAGCACGCTCATCGCCGTCTGGGCGGTCACCCTCGTGCTCTCGCTCGCACTCGGCTTCCTCGCGCAGGACCGGAGCGACGGCACGAACGTACTGCTGATCGTCCTCAGCGGGATCGTCCTGCTGCTGGGTGCGGCAGTGCGCGAGCGAGGAGACGCACAGCGGCGGCTGGCGGAGCAGGAGACGATCAGCGAAGCCGAGCGTGCCCGGCGCACCCTGCTGGAGGAGCGCACCCGCATCGCGCGCGAACTGCACGATGTCGTCGCCCACCACATGTCCGTCATCACCGTCCAGGCCGACAGCGCGCCCTACCGGTTGACCGGACTGACTCCAGAGGCGCAGGAGGAGTTCGGTTCCATCGCTGCCACCGCGCGCGAGTCGCTGTCGGAGATGCGGCGCCTGCTCGGCGTGCTGCGCAGCGAGGAGAACCACGGCGAGCGCGCGCCACAGCCCGGACTCGACCGGCTCGGACAACTGGTGGAGGCGACGGTACGGGCAGGCGTACCCGCCGAGCTGTCGGTGGCCCGAGGCCTGTCCGGACTGCCCCAGGCCGTACAGCTGTCTGCCTACCGCATCGTGCAGGAGGCGCTCGCCAACGTCGTACGGCACGCACCCGGCGCCCCGGCACGCGTCTCGGTGACCGGCGCCGAGGGCGGCAAAGCGAGCAGAAGCGGCAAAGGCACCGGCGGCGAACAGACACAGGAGGGCGCCGCCGGTGCCGGTCTGACCGTGCTGATCGTCAACGGTCCGCCGCCCGGGCCCGCCGGACCGCCCCTGGAGACCACCGGCACCGGCCATGGCCTGGTCGGCATGCGCGAGCGGGTCCGGCTCGTCGGGGGCACGCTCGACGTCGGCCCGCTCCCCGACGGCGGCTTCCGCGTGGCCGCCCGGCTCCCCCTGTTCCCCGCGCCACTGTCCGGGAAGGACCCCTCGCCCTCATGACCACCCGCGTGATCATCGTCGACGACCAGGCAATGGTGCGGGCGGGCTTCGCCGCGCTCCTGGCCGCACAGTCCGACATCGACGTGGTGGGCGAGGCCGCCGACGGAGCGCAGGGCGTCGAACTGTGCGGCCGTACGCACCCCGACGTGGTCCTCATGGACGTCCGCATGCCGGAGATGGACGGACTCGAGGCCGCGAGAAAACTGCTCGGCCCCGGAACCGGGGCGGGCGGCGGCCACCGCCCCAAGGTTCTGATGCTGACCACCTTCGATGTCGACGACTACGTGTACGAAGCGCTGCGCGCAGGAGCGAGCGGCTTCCTGCTCAAGGACGCTCCGCCCGCCGATCTCATCGCTGCCGTACGGATCGTGGCGGAGGGCGAGGCGCTGCTCGCGCCCTCCGTCACCCGGCGCCTCATCGCCGACTTCGCCCGGCAGCGCCCGTCACCGCCCACGTCACGGGGACTGCGGCTGAACGGACTGACCGACCGGGAGACCGAGGTGCTGGAACTGCTCGCGCGGGGCCGTTCCAACAGTGAGATCGCCGAGTGCCTCGTGCTCGCCGAGCAGACGGTCAAGACGCACGTGAGCCGCATCTTCACCAAGCTCCAGCTGCGTGACCGGGCGCAGGCCGTGATCTTCGCGTACGAGTCGGGACTGATCGCTCCCGGCGAGAGCTGAGCGCACACCGGGCGCGTACTTCCGGCAGTGCACGTGGCAGTGCACGTGGCTGTCTCCTCCCTGAGGAGGGCGGCCCACTACGCCGGTATCACCCGGGAGTTGGCTCCCGGGTGTGACGCAGCGGCGCAAGTCACCGGCCGACTCTGCTCCCACCGAGCCGCCGGGCCCTCCGGCAGCCGCAGGAGGGAGAACCGGCATGAAGCGTCGCCTCAAAAGGGCTCTGATCGCCTCCGTGTCCGCCGGTGCCGTCATCGCAGCGACCGCGGGCTGGGCGGCCGGATCGGAGCAGAGCGCCGTCACCGGTCCGCCTCCCGGTACGTCCTCATGGCGTGCCGACAGCAGCACCCTCGGCCGTCAGCTCCCCGATCCGGCAACGGCCCGCCCGGAACGTATCGCCTCGTTCTTCGCGGACCTCGGCCAAGAGCAGCGGCAGACCCTCGCACACCGGCATCCGCTCGTAGTGGGCAACCTCGACGGTGCGCCGGCATCACTGCGGTATGCAGCCAACCGTCGTGCCCTCCATGCCGAGATGAAGCGTCAGAGGTCCCGCGCCACGGATCCGGCTCTCACGCTGGAGGACCATGCGCAGGCACGGGCAAAGGCGGCGCGGTACGCCCGACTCCTCTCCCAGGGGCGGCAGATCCTCGCCTTCGACCCGCGCGGACGTGGCCAGGTTGCCGAGGTCTACGGAGATCTGGCCACCGCGGAGCGCACCGCAGTGGTCGTGCCGGGGTCCGACATCGATCTGAACACCTTCGACAGCGAGGGCCGGAACAGATACGGAACGCCCGCGGGCATGGCCACATCGCTGCGGTCCCGCATGACCGCTGCGGCACCCGGCACCCGTACAGCAGTCATCGCCTGGGCCGGCTACACGACTCCTGTCGGGCTCGGCCCGGATGCGGCCACCGCACGTCTCGCCGAGGCGGGCGCGCCCCGCCTGGAACGCTTCCTGCACGGACTGTCCCGTACGGGGGCGCCTGCCCCGGCGGTGCTCTGCCACAGCTACGGTTCCGTCGTCTGCGGCAAGGCGGCGAGCGGTCTGAGCAGCGAGGAGGCGTCCGACCTTGTCGTCTTCGGCTCTCCCGGCATGCACGCGGACTCCGTCGGCCGGCTCGGCACTCGTGTACGGGTCTGGGCGGCTCGCGACGCGGCCGACTGGATCGGCAAGGTGCCCAACGTGCAAGTCCTGGGCCTCGGACACGGCACCGACCCGGCCTCGGACGGCTTCGGAGCCCGCGTGGTCTCCTCCGACCGCGCCGAAGGGCACACCGGCTATCTCGAGCCCGGCACCGACTCACGTGCCAACTTCGCCGCGATCACCCTCGGTTCGTACGACGCGGTGCACTGTGCGGCCGGGTCACGACAGTGCACTCACGGCGTCACTCCCGGCCGGCTGCGGTGAACGACATGTCCGCGTAACGGTCTCCGGCGACACGTCCCGCGATGGGCTCCAGCAACGCCAGTTCCTCTTCCGACAGTTCGATGCGGGTCGCTGCCGTGTTCTCCTCGACCCTGGTGCGCTTGCGGGTGCCGGGGATCGGCACGACAGTCAGACCCTCGCGCAGCCGTGCCTGCTGCTGCACCCACGCCAGCGCGATCTGTCCGGGCGTCGCACCGTGCACCTCGGCGACCTGCCGCACCGGCTTGAGCAGTGCCACGTTGGCCGCCGCGTTGTCGCCGGTGAAGCGGGGCTGATGCCGCCGGAAGTCGTCGCTTGTCAGTTCCTTCTCGGCGTCGGCGAAGGAGCCGGTGAGGAAACCCCGGCCGAGGGGCGAGTAGGGCACGAAGGCGACGCCCAGTTCGCGTGCCGCGTCCACGACGTTCTTCTCCACGTCGCGGCTGAACAGCGACCACTCCGACTGAAGCGCGGCGATGGGATGGACGGCCTGTGCCGCACGCAGCTCACCGGCCGTGACCTCGCTCAGTCCGAGGTGCTTGACCTTGCCCTCCCGCACCAGCTCCGCCATGGCTCCGACGCTCTCCTCGATGGGGACGTCCACGTCGCGCCGGTGCATGTAGTAGAGGTCGATCTCGTCGACGCCGAGCCGCCGCAGGCTGTCCTCGACGCACTGCCGCACGTACGGGCGGTCGTTGCGGACGACGCGCTTCGTGGGGTCGGACGGGTCGAGGCTGATGGCGAACTTCGTCGCGAGGGTGATCTCGCCCCGGTGCGCCCGTACGAAGGGTGAGATGAACTTCTCGTTCTCACCCGCGCCGTACATGTCCGCGGTGTCGA
>DATMEI010000880.1:0-3285 GCA_035556995.1 Streptomyces sp. | reverse complement strand
CTCGCTGTCGTACCGCCGCGCTGGTGCCACCAGTCGATGAGCCCGCACTGCACGTCACTTCCGGGCGCCGCCACCGCGGGGCTGTTCTTCCTCGGGACGCTGATCGGCGCATTCTTCATCCACAGCGCCTTCTCCTCCGTCGCCGGTCACGTCCGCGCGATACGCAGCCACATCTCCACCTCCCGCAGCACCGACGGAAGCTGACCGGACCCGGAAGCGGTCGGCAGCGAGGACCGGCCGTTCGCAGGACGGCACGCGGGTCCTCCCCCGCAGCCCGCGTGCCCGCGAGTGCCCGCCCCGGCGAAGCACCGGAGCCGATGCCCTCACCCCCGTCGAGGGCATCGGCCCGCACCGCCCCACCAGGGCAAAGCCGGTGGTCCGGGACTCACACGGAGACGGGAGAGGGGAAGCCTGAACCGGCCTGAACCGGCTCCGCCCGTCCCCCCGGCCTTCCGTACCGGTTGCGGCGCATGCTTATGGTGACACCGGAGGGCGCAAGCGCACATTGCCAGAACCCGGCAATCTTCAGCCCCAGTTGACGTCCTGCGAGCTCCCCGCCGTCCTGCGTCGCTCCCCGTTCCCGAGCCCGTCCGCGCCCCTGTTCCGGTCCCGGGGCTTCACAGCGACTTCACGACCGGCCCGTCAGAGCTCCTTCTCCGGCCACCCCAGCAGCCGCGCCCCCATGACCGCCGCCTCCAGCGTGAACCGCTGCAACGGCTCGTTCGGCGTGTATCCCGTCAGGGTGCGGATCCGCTCCAGGCGGTAGGAGAGAGTGCGTACGCTCACGCCGAGCCGCCGCGCCGCCTCAGCGTTGACGTAACCCGCCGCCGCACAGTCCGCCAAGGTCTCCAGCAGCGGTCCCGCCCCGCCCCGCGCCGTTGTCAGCGGACCGAGGACCGTCCTCACGAGGTCGGCCATCGCCTCACGGTCCCGCAGCAGCACAGGGAAGACCAGCAGTTCCGACGCGCTCAACCGCGCTCCGTCCAGGCCGAGTTGATCGGCCAGATGGAGCGCACCGAGCGCCTCCTCGTAGCTGCGCACCACACCGCCCGCACCGGTGTGCTCCCTTCCGACCGCGACTCTCTCCGCCGCCGGATAGTCCGCGCCGGGGCTCTCCGCGAGCCGCGCGAAGTGATCGAGCACATCGCGGTCGCTGCTGGACGCGATGCACACCAGCCGCCCCTCCTTGGTGGACAGCAGCACGTCACGGGTCCCGAACCGGCCCAGCAACTCCCGCTCGATGCGCCGGAACGTCCGGTGGACGTCGTCGTACTTCTCGGCACCGGACGCCACCGCGACCGCGTGGACGCCCGTCAGCCGCAGCCCGAAGCGCTGTGCCCGCTCGGCCAGCCGCCCCAGGTCACTGCGTCCGTAGAGCAGGTCGTCGACGAACTCCCGCCGCGCGCCCTCCTCCTGGCGCACCGCGAGTCTCTGCGCACGCTCGTGCCCTTCGCCGAGCGCGCTCACCGCCACCTCGACCGCGCCGAGGATCGCGTCCCCCGTACGGGCCCGCTCGCTCGCCGTGGCGGCGCGGGCGACACCCGGCAGGGTGCCCCACAGCTGGCGCGTCTGCCCGAGATAGAGGCCGACCAGCTCACGCAGGGCGAGGCCCTTTTCGGCCGCCCGTTCACCCAGAGCGCGGAAGGCGTCCAGCTCGTCCCGGCGCGGCAGGCGGCCCGTCCGGGACACCTCGGCCAGCAGCTTCGGATAGTCGACGAGGAAATCGTCGGCCCCGTCCGTACCGTCCTTACCGTCCTTACCGTCTGCCTTGTCCGGCCCGCCCGTACCGCCCTCGTCCGCCACGTCGGCGTAGTCCTTGAAGTCGTGCGTCAGCCCGCTCTCGCCCACTGCTCCCCCGATCCGCCTCTCGGCCCTCTCCGTGCTTCTCCCCCGCGCCGCAGCCGTACCTCCCGGTACGCGCCCACAGCGTATCGAGCAGCGTGAAGGCCCTCACATGGACGAAGCTGAGGGCGGGGTACCGTGTTCTCACCACTGCAGATCGATGCAGTGATGGTGTGCCGGGAAGTCTGGTCGGCGGCGCTTACGAGCGTCTATGCCCCCTCCCGACCCCGGAGCCACCCCGATGCCGCCCTCCTCCCCTTCGTCTCCCCCTCCCCGGCAGACGTCCCTCTTCGCCCGCCCCTCCGCGAAGGAACGCCGCCGGCTGACCGAGGCGCTGCGCACCGAGACCGTCGGCGGCATGGTGCTGCTCGCCGCGGCGCTCGTCGCCCTGATCTGGGCCAACACTCCGCTGAGCGGAACGTACGAGGCCGTACGCTCCTTCCACTTCGGCATCCCCGCCCTGGGCCTCGACCTGTCCGTGGAGCACTGGGCCTCGGACGGCATCCTCACTCTCTTCTTCTTCGTCGCCGGCATCGAGCTGAAGCGGGAACTGGTCGAGGGCGAGCTGCGCAATCCGGCCGCCGCCGCTCTCCCCGTGGTCGCGGCGGCTTCGGGCATGGCCGTACCCGCGCTCTTCTATCTCGCCACGAACCTGGCATCGGGCGGACAACTGAGCGGCTGGGCCGTGCCGATGGCCACCGACATCGCCTTCGCCCTCGGTGTCCTCGCCGTCATCGGCACCCATCTGCCCTCCGGCATCCGCGCGTTCCTGCTGACCCTCGCCATCGTCGACGACCTCGGCGCCATCCTCGTCATCGCCCTCTTCTACACCTCCACGCTCAACTGGGCAGCGCTGGCAGGCGCGTTCGCGGGTCTCATCCTCTTCCGGGTGCTCCACGTCAACCTGCGCGTACGCGGCTGGTACGTGTACGTGCCGCTGGCCCTGGCCATCTGGGCGCTGATGTACAACAGCGGCGTCCACGCCACCATCTCCGGTGTGGCCATGGGCATGCTGCTGAGCTGCCGCCCACGTGAGGGACGCAACGGGCGGCCCGCCGGGGAGAGTTCACCGGCCGAACGCATCGAGCACCGGCTGCGTCCCCTCTCCGCCGGCTTCGCCGTACCCGTCTTCGCCCTCTTCGCAGCGGGTGTCGGCATCTCGGGCGCCGCACTCGCCGACGTCTTCCGCCAGCCGGAGTCGCTGGGGGTCCTCCTCGGGCTGTTCGTGGGCAAGCTGGTGGGCGTCTTCGGCGGTACGTACCTCGCGGCACGCTTCACCCGTGCCCGGCTCGACCCGTCGCTGGCCTGGTCGGACGTGGCCGGCATCTCGATGCTGGCGGGCATCGGGTTCACGGTGTCGCTGCTCGTGGCCGAACTGTCCTTCGCCGACCCCACGACGACCGAGCATGTGAAGGCGGCCGTCCTGACCGGTTCGCTCCTCTC
>DATMEI010000879.1:0-7523 GCA_035556995.1 Streptomyces sp. | reverse complement strand
ACGGGGTGCTGGGGCCGCGCTGGGCCTACGACGGTTGCCACGACCCGGTGCTGGTCGCCCAGTTGCTCGCCCTGATCGACGGCCGGGCCGAAGCTCAGGCGCAAAGCATCAGCAACACCCCCGACCGTGAGGTAACCCGCTCCCGCACCGGTGACGGCCCCACGCCCACGGACTTCACCGCCGTCGCCCACGCCGCCACCGACGGTCGAGAACACACTGAGCTGCCCGTCACGGATGGCGCGATCCTCCGCGTCCACCGGGTGCTGCGGCCCGCCCCGGACGACGGCCCGCACCGGCTTCCGCAGGGAGCGACGGGCCACGTCGCGGGCTCCTGGCAGATGCCGGACGGCACCGGCGCCCGGGGGCTGTTCGCCGTCCTGTATGCCGGGGCTCCTGCCTGACACTCCTGTCCGGCGAGCGTTCATGACCGCCCCCGCCGGGAGACGGCTGCCCGCCTGAGGCGGCCGTGCGCGGCCAGGATTCCGGCGATCACCAGGCCGGCGCCGACGGGCTGGTTCCAGGTGAGGGGCTCCCGAAGGACCAGGATGCCCAGAACCACCCCGACGACGGGTGTCAGGTAGGTGACCGCGGCGGTGTTGGCGGCCCCCCAGGCCTCCACGACGTTCGTGTTCCATACGTAGGCCAGCCCGGTGCTTGCAGCGCCGAGCGCCACCATGCTCAGCACCACGGACGACGTGAGCTGCACAGGGGTGCGGGCGACGAGCGGCGTGAGGAGCACCATGACGACAGCGCCGGCGGTGACTTGGACGAACGCCACCGTCACCGCCGGGACGCCGCGACCCGTCACGAACCGCCGCAGATAGACGAACGCCAGGCCATAGCTGGTGGTGGCGGCGAGGCAGGCCAGCTGCGGCAGCAGACCGCTGTCCCCCGAGCCGATGGACCACGGCCCCACGATCACCAGCACCCCGACGAAGCCGAACACCAGTCCGGTGCCCCGGTCACGGGTGAGGCGCTCGGCGCTCAGCACCACCGTCGCGAACGCCAGCGTGGTCAAGGGAGTGGTCGCGTTGTAGATGCTCGCGAGCCCCGATGAGATCTCCTGCTCTGCCCACGCGAACAGCGTGAACGGCAGGACGCACAGCAGCTGAGAAACGACGGTCAGATGGCCCCACAGAGACGGATCTCGCGGAATCCGCCTCCGCGTGACCAGCATGATCGCCCCCAGCAGCACGGCGCCGAACACCATCCGCCCCACCACCACCTGAACCGGTGACAGCCCGTCCAGGCAGATCTTGATGAACAGGAAGCTGGACCCCCAGGCCAGTGCCAGGAGACCGAACTGGGCGACGACGCCGACCTGGGCGGCGTGAGACCTGGCGCTCTCCATGACGCTCCCTGCGCGAGTCCGAGCCGCGAGTCCTGACGGCGTCAGCCAAGCAAATGAGCAGGTCACAGCGCTGGCGGCTTTCGGACGCCGCACCTTTGGCGCTCGGAGGACGGAGAGGGCGTCGCACGCCCAAGTCACACGTCCAAATAAACCAGTGGAACCGCACTTCCGCGCGCCGTTACCGTGCTCCCGCCTCTGTCGCCTTGCCGAGGACGTGCCGTTGTACACCCAGTGAGACCTCCCGAGCGCTGATTTCGTCGCGCGTCGCGCATGTGCGCCGCGCTCCTTTTCGCTGCGGACTTCTCACTGGAACCGGTGTACTTCTGTGCCCAAAACCTGGGTGGTCGTGCCCACCTGCCTGCCTGTCGTCCTCCGCCGTTGCCACGCGTGCGCCTCCGAGCGCTTCCGTGCGAGCGGCAAATTCCGCGTCAACGCAAACCACAAGCTCCTCGACGCCTGGCTCCTCGCGCTGTGCACCGTTTGCGGGGAGACCACCAAGCTCACTGTCCTGGAGCGGATGAACGTGCGCTCCATACGACCTGAGCTGCTGGACCGGCTGCACCACAACGACCCCGGCCTGACAGCCGAGTTGCTCCAGGACCCGGTCGTGCGGCGCCGTAATCGCATAGCCCTCGACTGGGACAACGCCTGGCGCCTCGACACCGGCGAATCGGATCAACTGGAGGACGAGGCGATCGACATCTCGGTCCGCTTTGCGGCGCGGATCCCCGTTCGGCCGGTGCGACTGATCGCTGAAGGTTTCGGCTTACCGCGAGCCGAGGTCGAGAGACTGGTCACTGAGGGAAATCTCGTATCGGCAGTCCGCCTGAGCGGCAAGCTCTCCGGCGACTTCACCTTCACGCTCAAGCGCTGAGTCCTCCCGGGGACAGGGCCTGTCCGGCAAGATCCGCCGGACAGGCCCTGAGCGGAACGCCCAAACGGCGTTCCTTCCCCGGCCCCGACGTCCGTCAGCGGCCCCGCGACGAGCTCTTGGACGACGTCGTGGCCACCCTCGAGATGTCGTCCAGAATGCGCCCGAGCTCCTGCATCAAGCGCGGCGAGTCCTCAAGGAAGCGCTTGAGCAGGCGATCACGCTCAGCATCGCTCTGCTTCTTGGTTCCCTTGCCCTCCCCCACCCCGGACACGCAGTCCCCGCTTCCGCTGACGAGCCGGCGCAGCGTGCCCGACCACCTCTTCTGCAGGTCTCTGTCAGGCATGGCGAAGTAGCTGTCCGCCTCCTTCGCCCGCTTGCCCAACGTGCCGCAGAGACGGCCGAGTTCGTCACCGTCCAGCTTGATCTTTCCGTTCGGTCCCGGTTTCTGTTCGGCCATCTCGATGAGCGCGTCGCTCAGCTGGACATAAGCGTCGTTGATCCGCTTGATGCGTGTGAGGCCGCCCTTGGTGAGCCAGGCCAGCGCCTGCCACTCCCGTATCTTCGCCCCGCGCGCCGTCGCCGGGGTGTCGAGCAGTGCGCCGAACCTCTGCTCCGCCGTGGACCTCTGCTCTGCCGCGGATGACGATGAGGCCTTCCCCTGCCAGGACTGTGCCTTGCCGCTCTGCGCGCTGACGGTGAGCAGGAGGACGGGCAGGCACAGGGCGAGGGCAGCGCCGCGTCTCAGACGTGAGGGCCAGACCCGGGCGGCGTGCGGTGCGAGGTCCGGCTGCGGGGCGGCACTTCCGGCGGACTCCGGATCCTTGGCATCAGGCCCACGCCCCGCGGGAGGCGCGGCGGCGTTGCCGGCGGTGGCCGTACGTGTCTGCCGGTACCGGCGTACGGTCCGTCCGATGCCCGCGCCGGTCAGGGCCGCGAACGCGGAGAGGAGGATGGTCGCGGTGAGTGACTGGGCGACGATCAGCTCCGTGATCGTCCAGCCGCTCTCGGGCAGCCAGTGGCACCGGACGGCCACCCGGTTCAACGGGCCGAAACAGCCGTCGGCGGAGATGAGCAGGAACACGGCGGCATAGCCCGTGAGTTGGACCACCTGAGCGGCCAGCATGCCGCGGAGCAGCCAGTGCCTCCTGGAGACGGCGGCGACGACGGCAGCCGTCAGCAGGCACACCGCCATGAGGATGATGAGCAGCCACAACGCGTTCACGTACAGGAAGGCCGCGGTGTAGCGCTCCTCCCCGGAGTCCGGCCGTCCCGCGTGCAGGACGTACGATCCCGCGGCGAAGGCGGTCAGGCACAGAACGCCGCCCGACACACCCGCCCACAGCGTCCTGCGCAGGCGCAGGCGCAGGGTCGTCCTCCCGGCGCCGAGGTGCAGGAGCAGCGGGAAGAGCACCATCACGGCAACGGTGACGGCCAGCAGTACGTTGCCGTTCAGCGTGAAGAGCGGAGGGAAGGAGTTGGCAGCGGTCGACAGCTCCCAGCCGTAGTCCTGCCATGGCCCCGGGAAGCTCTGCGTCACCAGTCTGCGGTACGTACCGGTCTGGCTGGTCACACCCATCGCCTGGTACTGGCCCCACTGCTGCCACCAGCGCAGCCCGCCCCACACCAGCACCAGGGTCACGAGCCCGTTCAGCAGCGCAGCCGCTGTGCGCAACCCCCGTCTGCCGAGGGCGAGTTCGAGCCGCATGCTCTGCGCCGACCACACGGCCGGGACGGCCCCGACGGCGAGGAAGAGGAGCATGTACCAGGGCTCCGCGACGAGCCACTCGTTGCCGCTGTTCCCGCCGCGTACGAACTCGCCCACCATGAGCCCGCAGCCGAGCCAAAGCCCGGCTGCCGCCCCGGACTCCGTACGGTCACCGGCCGCCGGGTCCGAACGGAGGACGGAACGCCGCAGGACGATGACGAGCAGCGGGGCCACGAACGCCGCCGTCAGCCAGGCGCTCCCCATGGTCCCCGCGGGTACCGCCGTCGACGCGTTGAGCAGCAGAGTTCCCGCCACGCCGGTGAGGAACATCTGCGGCGCGCCCACGTCCGACAGCCGTGCGGGATCAGCGAGTACGCCTCGCCGTTCCGCCCAGTCCGGGTGCGTACGCAGCAGTGCGGTGACGCGGCGCAGTAGGGCCGCCACGCGGGTACGGGGATCGCGGTGCCCCCACGCGGAGGCGTCGGCGCCCCAGAAGACCGCCTGGGCGTCGGCGTGCAGTTCGCGGCGGCGAAGCAGGTCGGCGCGGGTCAGGTGGACCAGCGCCACAAGCAGCAGCCCGGACAGCAGGGAGTAGGCGATCATCGAGGCGGCACCGGGCCAGAACGGCGAATCGCTCCTCCCCAGAAGCCCGTCGACGAGCATGCTGCCCTGCTGGAAAAGGTAGGGGAGCAGCGCCAGCAGGACGAAGGCCCGCCACAGCGCCGTACTGGAGTAGGCGAAGTCCACGTCGCGGTTGCGCACATGGGCGAATTCATGGAGGACGACGGCTCGGAAGCCGTCGCGGTCGCTTCCCCGCAGGGCGAGCAGACCCGCGTGCAGACAGACGGTGTAGCGCCCGAAGCGTCCGTACACGACTGCGCCGGCGGAGGTGCGCTCCGGATCGATACGGAACCGCACGCGGTGACCGATACCGGCGAGCTCACGCAGCTCGGCGAGTTCGGCGGCGAGCGCGCCGTCCCGATCCACGGTCTCCACTGCCAGGGTTCTGCGCCGCAGTTCACGCCATCGCGGTAACCACCAGTACGTCAGTGCCGCGACGGCCAGCAGGACCAGCGTGGTGACCAGGCCCTTCCAGTTCTCGACCGTCGGCACGGCCGACAGGCATTCCCGCATCGCCTCCGGACGGCTGCCCCCCACCGTCATGTTGTCGAGATGACGGCCGTCGGGATCGATCCCGGCGGCGAGGAGACAGCCCAGAGCATCTCCCGGGGTGTCGTTGGGCTCGGGTGCCAGCGCCGTGTCGAGCATGGAGATGCTCGACGCCGTGACGACGGTCATCAGCAGGGCGAAGCGGATCCCCGTGTCGGTGAGGCCGTTGCGGTGGGTCCGTGGTGGCGCGGAGTTCACAGGACGGCTCACCCGTGGGCGGCGGGCAGGCCGGACGTGCCGGGGCCGGTCTCGGACGGGCCGCCGGCCTCGGACGGGCCGCCGGTCTCGGACGCGCCCGCAGTGGCCAGTCGTGCGACCACGCCGTCCGCAAGGGCCTCGGCCTGCCGGGTGCCGATTCCCTGCCCGGCCGCTCGCTCCAGGATGCTCGTCCGTACGAGCGTCAACTGGTCACGGTCCAGCTCGGGCAACTCGCGGGGCTGCGGCACCTCTTCCCTGCGCAGGGCCCGTCGCAGAAGGGTGCGGCCCTTCTCCAACAAGCCGTCGGCAGCCGCATCGACCCCCCGCCGGGCGGCCTGGTCGAGGACCAGCCACACCACGGGGGTCACCAACGCGGCCGCCTCGGCGAACCCGAAGCCGAGCGGTTCCCGGCGAGGCCCGTGTCCCGCGAGGATGCGGATGACGCGTCCGTCGTCCAGTTCACGCAGCCCGTCGACGAGTGGCAGCTCGTGTGCCGCGTGCTCGGCCACCACCTCACGCACCACATCCCTCACCTCGGCCATGGCCAACCCCCCTGTGGACAAAGGACATCGGGCCAATTCTCAGCACACGTCCGCGGGTGTGGCTAGTGCTCCATCGGCAGTTCGCCGTTGCCGCTCGAAGGTGAGCGAACTACCCGGCGGTTTACGGGAGTTGCTGAGGCTGCACGGTGCCGGACCGAAGGAGCCCGGGGCCTGAAAAAACGGGTTGGCCGGAGGCCCGGACGACCGCGAGGCTTGCGCACATGCCCTACGCCGTCGGCTACCGCCGCGATCTCCACGACCGGCGCGATGCCCATACCTCCCGGGACGGCGTGCCTCTTCTGGGCATGACCGGTCACACGCTGATCGCCCATCCGAAGACCCCGGCGAACCCTGCCGCGCGCTCACCCCGTCCGCGGTCGGTGCCGGGTCGACTCGCCCCGTACGCCCGGCTGTTCGCCATGCCCGGAACCCGTGCCTTCACGGCTGGGAACCTCCTGGCCAGGCTGCCCATGGGGATGTTCACCGTCTCCGCAGTCATCATGATCGCGAGCACACGTGGCTCGTACGCCCTGGCAGGGGCCGTGACCGCGACCGGGCTTGCCGCGACCGGCGTCGTGGGACCGCTTACGGCCCGGCTCGTCGACCGGCACGGGCAGGCACGAATCGCCCTGCCCGCGACGCTGATCGCCGTGACGGGAGCACTGTCGCTCGCGGCGTGCGTACGGTTCGGGGCGCCGGACTGGACGCTGTTCGCCTCGTACGCGGCGACCGCCACCACTCCCAACACCGGCGGCATGTCCCGGGCCCGTTGGGCGCACATCTTCCGTACGGACCCGGCAGCCCGGCACACCGCCAACTCCTTCGAACAGGCCGCCGACGAGCTGTGTTTCATGACAGGACCGCCCCTTGCCGCACTCCTGTGCACTCAACTCTTCCCGGAATCAGGAACGTTGACGGGCGCCGTGCTTCTGCTTCTCGGCATGCTGATCTTCACCGGGCAGCGCAGCACCGAACCACCAGTGGCACGGACGGCAGCCGTCGACGGGGCTCCGCGTCTCCAACTGCGCGCCATGCTCCACTTGCTGGTCGCCTTTCTCTGCACCGGCGCCGTGTTCGGATCGATGGAGGTGGCGACGATCGCCTTCGCCGACGGGCGTGGGCAGCAGGTGGCTGCGGGCGTGGTGCTCGCCTGCCAGGCCTTGGGCTCGGCGGCGGCCGGCCTTCTCATCGGCACGCTCCGGCCACCGGCAGGCCCGGTCACACGACGGTTCTCGCTGTGCGTCTGCGCGATGGCCGCCCTGGCGCTGCTGCCGCTCGCCGCGGCGAGTACCGGGAGTCTTCTGCTGCTCGGAGCTGCCCTGCTCGTGGCCGGCATGGGGACGGCACCGACGATGGTGACGGGCATGACGCTGATCCAGGAGACCGTCTCGTCGGCACGGTTGAACGAGGGCATGACCTTGGCAGTGACCGCGCTGCTGAGCGGCATCGCGGCCGGATCGGCTGCGGGGGGCTGGGTGGCCGAACACCTGCCCCTGCCCGCCGCGTTCACGGTGCCCCCGGCTGCCGCTGTCCTTGCCGCGGCTGCGGCGTCATCCGTGGTCGTCCGATCCGGATGGTCCAAGTGGCGTGCACGGCAGACAAATTGACGAACGCCCCAGCGAGCCCGATCAGCAGGTGCCCGTCCTGCTCCGGGTGCTCGGGGTGCTCGGGGTGCTCGGGGTG
>DATMEI010000878.1:0-2013 GCA_035556995.1 Streptomyces sp. | reverse complement strand
GGGCGCTTGCACGCTGGGCGAAGCTTGCCAAGAGCGCCCCCTTCGCTGACACCAACCGCCGACACCAACAGCGACGAACACAGGCGGTCGCCAGCGAGCGCCGACGGATCACTCATCAAGGTCCGAAGCGGGTTCACCGAGGTTCACGACCCCAGGTGTTCGACCTGATGAGGATGCGGTCCTTTCCTCACGTCCCGCCGGGTAGGACGGACTGCCGAGTGGTGAGGATTGCGGCAGTACTTGGGTGCTGGCAAGCTCTTTGCGCGCCAACCGAACTTCTGGCGTACGGCAGGGATCTGCCGGCACTGGTGGCCGGCAGATTTGCAGCCTGAACAGAACTGCGTTGCTGTCGAAGCCCAACGACCGAGCAGGGGTTGGATGGCAAGACGGCCAAGAACGCTGAACGAACAAGGCACAGTCAGGATGACCGGGTGAACGATGACATAGCGCAGCCTGATCTGCGTCCGATTCGGGGAGCGGCCCGCTGCGCAGTCGCCAGTTTGGTCCTCGTCGGCGCCGCCTCGGCGGCAAGGGCCGTTTGCGAGGTCCGGCTTGCCATGGTGGGGCAGCCGCCTTCCGGGCCGCCGGACCAGGGCGGCGGCCGACACAGGCCGCTGACCGGGCTGGAGAATGCCTACGACCTCTTCAGTGCCCTGGAAGTTGCGGCCACGGTGTTGTGCGCGGTCGCGTTCCTCGGGTGGCTGTTGCGCATGAGGAGCAACGCGCGTGCTCTTTCGGGAGATCCGCCGCGCTATGCCTGGCCGTGGGTCTACGCGGGCTGGATCGTGCCCGTCATGAACCTGTGGGTGCCCCGCGGACTCCTCGCGGACGTCCACGAGGACAGCGCCCCGGGCAAGCGGCTGCCGCGCGTCGTGAACTGGTGGTGGGGCCTGTGGCTGGTCGGGAGGCTGGGCACTGTGGGGGCGCTGTACCCCGGCTCCACGGAGGATGCCATCGTGCGTGTCTACACAGACGTGCGGTTCCTGGTGGTGACCAACGCGGCCGTTATGGGCGCCGCCGTGGCCGGTGTTCTCGTCGTCCGTGCACTGACCGCGGCGCAGCAGGAACACATGCAGGGCCTGGGACACGACGCTGACCCGGCGCGCCGGCGGATCCGGCTCGGGGTGCAGGGATGAGCTCACGACCTTGGCGTGCCCCATCCAGCTGAGAACCACCGATCGGCAGCACGCATGACAACGGCCCCTGACCAACTCCCTGGCCGGAGGCCGAGTTGTCTGCGTTACAGCAGCGAAGCACAGCAACCTCGCTGACCGTTGGCGGCCGCAGGCCCCTGTAGTCGTCGTTCGTTTGACCGCTGCGACCGTGGATGTCCGAGCTGTCCACAGCTTGTAAACAGAAGGTCATCGGTTCAACTCCGACTGGCGGCTCCCAGGTCAGCAGCCGGTTCCGATCACGGAACCGGCCTCTCGGGGCCTCGCGCAAGGTCCGGCACGACCGTGCCGGTCTTTTCGCGGGTGCGGTCGGCTGGCGGTGCCGGCCGACCGTCCTTAGCAGATCTCGTCCTCCTTGTCGCCTCTCCCGCTCAGGGTGAGCCGGGCGAAGAGCGGCGGGGAATCCCACCCGGGGCGTTCGCCGCTCATCCATCCCTCCACCGACGGCTTCGGCGGGTGGCGCACCCCGCCGACCACGTACAGGGCGGCGCCGAGCACCGCACCCGCGACGCTGATCCCGAAGCAGATCCACAGGGCGTCCCTCGTGCCCGAGACGAGGTTGCTCTCGACGGTGGTGGCGATGTACAGCAGGATCGGGGCGATCATGAACGCTGCCACCGCCCGCATCAGCTCCACGATCGCGAACACCCGCTGCACCTGGTTAGAGCGCAGCGAGAAGCCGGCGATGAACAGCGCCGGGGTGACCGAGGCGCCGACGCCGACGCCGACCAGGCCCGTCCCGATCAGCGTGACGATGGTGCTCGGCGGGAAGGAGCTGGCGACGAGCGCGATTCCCGCGCTGAGGCAGAGCAGCCCGGCCAGCGCGAAGTAGTGCAGGGCC
>DATMEI010000877.1:0-7024 GCA_035556995.1 Streptomyces sp. | reverse complement strand
TTCGGCCTGCCGACCGTCACCGACATCATCCGGGAGCTGGAGAAGCCCGGACGCGACCCGCGGCCGGCGTTCAAGACGGCCACCTTCAAGGAGGGCGTGGAGAAGATCGGCGACCTGGTGTCCGGGATGGTCCTCGAGGGCGTCGTGACGAACGTCGCCGCGTTCGGCGCGTTCGTGGACGTCGGGGTGCACCAGGACGGTCTGGTGCACGTGTCGGCGATGTCGAAGACGTTCGTGAAGGACCCGCGCGACGTGGTCAAGCCGGGCGACATCGTGAAGGTGAAGGGGCGGGACGTCGATGCGGCGCGGAAGCGGATCTCGCTGACGCTGCGGCTCGACGACGACATCAGCGCGTCCGGCTCGGGATCCGGTTCCGGTTCGGGCTCGGGTTCGGGTTCGGGGAGTGACGGCGGCGCGGGCGGCTCCGGCGGCGACGGCCGGCGGCGGCGGCAGGGCGGTACGGACCGCGCGCCGCGCCAGCGTCAGAGCGACGGCGGCAAACAGGGCGCGGGCAGGCAGAGTTCAGCGGGCTCGCCCCGCCAGGGTGCAGGACGGCAGGGCGGGAGCAGGCAGGGCGGGAACGGCGGCAAACCGCCGCGCCGTGACACCGCCCCCGCCAACAGCGAGATGGTGGAGGCTCTGCGCCGCGCGGGTCTGCTGGGCGAGGACAAGAAGCGCTGAGCAACGCGGTGGTGGTCCTTCCGCACGGGAGGGACCACCGCCGCCAGCAGGGCAACAAGGCAGCAGGGCAGCCGGTCGAAGCTCGCTACGCGCCCCGCCGCACAGGTCCCTGTTCTTCCTCCACCGTGCCTCCCGAGACCTCGATGCGCCGGGTCGTACGGACTGCTTCCAGCATGCGGCGGTCGTGCGTGACGAGCAGGAGCGTGCCCTCGTACGACGCCAGAGCCGACTCCAGCTGCTCGATCGCGGGCAGGTCGAGGTGGTTGGTCGGCTCGTCGAGCACCAGCAGGTTCACCCCTCGTCCCTGCAGCAACGCCAGTGCGGCACGCGTCCGTTCACCGGGCGACAGGGTCGATGCGGGGCGCAGCACGTGACGGGCCGACAGATTGAACTTGGCCAGCAGGGTGCGTACTTCGGCGGGTTCCAGCCCTGCGGCACTGCGGAAGGCGTCCAGCAGCGGCTCGTCCCCGTGGAAGAGCCGCCGAGCCTGGTCGACCTCCCCCACCACCACGCCCGACCCCAACGAAGCCGCGCCGGCGTCGAGTTCGAGCCTTCCCAGGAGAGCGGCCAGCAGGGTCGACTTGCCCGCACCGTTCGGTCCGGTGACCGCCACCCGGTCTCGCCAGTCGATCTGCAGATCCACGGGGCCCAGCCGGAAGTCACCCCGCCGCACCTCGGCACCGCGGAGGGTGGCGACGACCGCACCGGAGCGTGGTGCCGCTGCGATCTCCATGCGCAGCTGCCATTCCTTGCGCGGCTCCTCCACCACGTCCAGCCGCTCGATCATCCGCTCCGTCTGCCGTGCCTTGGCAGCCTGCTTCTCCGTGGTCTCGACCCGCGCGTTGCGTCCGATCTTGTCGTTGTCGGACATCTTTCTCCGCGCGTTGCGTACGCCCTTCTCCATCCAGCCCCGCTGCTGCCGGGCCCGGGATTCGAGGCCGGCCCGGTTGTGGGCGTACTCCTCGTACTCCTCACGCGCGTGCCGGCGTACGCGTTCGCGCTCATCCAGGTAGGCCTGGTAGCCGCCGCCGTAGTGGTGCACCTGCTGCTGGGCGAGGTCGAGTTCCAGCACGCTGTCGACGGTGCGGGCCAGGAACTCCCTGTCGTGGCTGACCAGAACCGTGCCGGACCGCAGGCCGCCGACGAAGGACTCCAGCCGGGCCAGGCCGTCCAGGTCGAGGTCGTTCGTCGGCTCGTCCAGAAGGAAGACGTCGTACCGGCTCAGGAGCAGGGAGGCGAGTGACGTACGGGCCGCCTGGCCGCCGGAGAGGGCTGTCATCGGCAGGTCCAGGCCCGTGTTCAGGCCGAGTTGAGTGGTGACTTCCGCGGCCCTTTCGGTGAGGTCGGCGGCGCCCAGGGCCAACCAGCGCTCCAGCGCGGAGGCGTATGCGTCCTCGGCCCCGGGACGGCCCTCCTCGAGAGCGCGCGTGCTCTCGTCGAGTGCTGTCTGCGCCGCTGCTACGCCCGTACGGCGCTCCAGGAACCCGCGCACCGTCTCGCCGGGCCTCCGCTCCGGCTCCTGCGGCAGATGCCCCACGTTCGCGCCCGGCGGGCTGAGCCCTACGGTCCCTTCCTCCGGTTCCGTCAGGCCGGCCAGTATCCGCAGCAGCGTGGACTTGCCTGCGCCGTTCACCCCGACCAGGCCCACGACGTCGCCGGGGGCGACGACGAGATCGAGTCCGGCGAAGAGGGAACGGTCGCCGTGACCTGCGGCGAGGGCCTTGGCGACGAGTGTTGCGGACATAGGGGCCGATGGTAGAGGCAGCGGACGGTGCGGTGCCGCCAATTTCGTGCCGCCGCCCCGGGCGCGGTGGCACGGGGCGGCCCGCGTTTCCGGGCCTGGCGCCGCCTGCGGACGGTCGCCGCGGGGGCGAAAAACATTTGCCGCTGCTCGCCGCAGGACGTAGCGTCGGTAGCTGCCCCATTGCCGCTGAACAGGAGAGGCCGTTGCGCATCTGAGGTCCAGGACACCGTGTGCCCGTCCGTACGTGCCACGAGTGTGACCTCGGAAGCGAGCTGCGAGCCCCCGTCGGCGGCCGGCCCGGCCGCCGTTCCCGAACGGCTTCTCCGTATCTCTCTTCTCTCCGCCCCGTCCACGGGCTCCGGTGTCCTCACGCGCTGCTCACCACCCCGTACGCCCGGCGCCGAGGAGATCACATGTCTGCCACCCCCGCTTCCCCCTCCCTCACCTGCACCCGCCTCAGCTTCAACTGGCCGGACGGCTCCGAGCTGCTCTCGGATTTCGACTGGCAGGTCGGTCCCGGCCGTACCGGCCTGATCGGCGCCAACGGCTCGGGCAAGTCCACCCTGCTGCGGCTGCTCACGGGCGAACTCGCCCCCGCGAACGGCACAGTGCACGCCGCGGGAGAGATCGCTCATCTGCCGCAGAACCTCACCCTGGACACCGCGCTGCGCGTCGACGAGGCGCTGGGCATCGCCTCGGCGCGTGCCGCTCTGCACGCCATCGAGGCGGGTGACGTACGTCCGGAGAACTTCACCGCCGTCGGCGACGAGTGGGACGTGGAGGAGCGCGCACGAGCCACCCTCGACCAGCTCGGTCTGGACGGAATCGGCCTCGACCGCACCATCGGCGAGCTGTCCGGAGGCGAGTCGGTGCTGCTGCGGCTGGCGGCACTGCTGCTGCGCCGGCCCGACGTGCTGCTGCTGGACGAGCCGACCAACAATCTGGACCGGCGGGCACGCCGGCATCTCTACGAGACCGTCGCCGCCTGGCAGGGAGTGCTCGTCCTGGTCAGCCACGACCGTGAACTGCTGGAGCTGGTCGACCAGATCGCCGAACTGCGGGAGGGCGGGATCCGCTGGTACGGCGGCAACCTGACCGCGTACGAGGAGGCGGTCGCCACCGAACAGGACGCCGCGGAACGCAAGTTGCGCGTCGCCGAGTCGGACCTGAAGCGCCAACGGCGCGAACTGACCGACGCACACACCAAGTTGGCTAAACGTGTCCGCTACGGCAACAAGATGAACGCCAACAAGCGCGAACCGAAGATCGTGATGAACCAGCGCAAGCGCGAGGCCCAGGTCTCGGCGGGCAAGCACCGCATCATGCACGAGCAGCGCATGGAGGACGCCAAGGGACGCCTGGACGAGGCCGCCGCTCAGGTGCGGGACGAGCACGAGATCCGCGTCGACCTGCCGTACACCGCAGTCCCGTCCGGACGTCAGGTGCTGACCCTGCGCGAGCTTCGACTGCGGTACGGGGCGGGTGCGGAGCTGCGCGTGCACGGCCCCGAGCGGATCGCCCTGACCGGCCTCAACGGCTCCGGCAAGACGACGCTGCTGCGCACCGTCGCCGGTCAGCTGCCGCCCGTCTCCGGCGAGGCGGTGGCTCACGTACCGCTTCGCTTCCTGCCGCAGCGGCTCGACGTGCTGGACGACGGCCTGTCCCTCGTGCGGAACGTGACGCTGCTGGCTCCGGGAGCGAGTGAGAACCGGGTACGGGCGCAGCTCGCCCGGTTCCTCTTCCGCGGCGCCCGCGCGGACCGGACCGTCGGCACCCTCTCGGGCGGTGAGCGCTTCCGTGCGACTCTGGCGGCGCTCATGCTCGCCGAACCGGCGCCGCAGCTGCTGATGCTGGACGAGCCGACCAACAACCTCGACATGGCGAGCGTGCGTCAGCTGTGCTCGGCGCTGGATTCGTACGCGGGGGCACTGCTCGTGGCGAGTCACGACGTGCCGTTCCTGCGCGAGATCGGCATCACGCGCTGGCTGCGGCTGGACGGTGAGCTGCTGGAGGTCGACCCGGAGGAGCTCTGACGTGTCACCCCAGGTGGAACCAGAACCGGAACCAGAACCGGAACCAGAAACGGAACCCGGTCACTCCCCCGTGTCCGTCGCCACCTCCAGGGCCGCCACGCGCACGTCCGGGACAGCGTGTCGGCGCACGTCCCGCAGAAACGCCCGCCACGGTTCGGGCCAGCCGCTACCCGGGTTGACGGCGGCGGCCAGCGCCACTGCCAGCAGGCCGGCCGCGTGCCCGCCGTCCGACACGAGCGAGTGCGCCACGGGCAGCAGGCGTTCACGGGTGCCGCCCGGCCGGTGGACCGGCTGCAGGGCGCGGCGCAGTTCGTCGGCGGTGCGCCAGGCCTGTCCCGGGAGTTCCGCGTGCAGCCCGGCGATGCCGCGCAGCTGCTTGCCCAGCGTCTCGGCGTCGGCCTCCAGGTCGACCGCCGCGCAGAGCAGACGGGCGGCCAGGGGCACGAACTCCTCGTGTGCGGCGAGCAGTACGCCCGTCTGTCCTGCCGCTTGCCGGGCGGTCCGGTGGTCGAGCGCCCGCTGTCCCAGGGTGAGCACGATGTGCTCGACGCGGCGCCTCGCCGGCCGGTCGCGGTCGGGGTGCGCGTCGGGAGTGTCCGGGTCGGCGTCGGACGCGATGAGCCGGGACACCACGCCGGTGAGCGTCGCGCCGCTGTCGGGCAGTGCGGTGACCAGTTCCACCAGTCCGTCCGCGGCTTCCTGCCAGGTGCCGCGGTTGGCGAGGTCGGTCACGGCAGCCGAGAGGACGGAGGCGGCCTCCGGTGCCCAGGGCGCCCAGTGGGCCAGCGAGGCGTAGACCGCTTCGGCGACCTCCTGGTCGTCCACATCGACCAGGCCGGTGACCGTACGGGCGTAGCGCTCGCGGTGGCGTTCCGGCAGTTCCAGGGGACGGGCGCGCAGCAGGGCGTGGCGCAGTACGGGCGCGCCCTGTGCTGCGGAGTCGACCAGCTGCCAGGCCCGTCCGTCGTCCAGCAGCTGCCGTGCGGAGGTGACGCAGGCTGCGCGTACGTCCTCGTGCTGCTCCGGCAGTTCGAAGGCCGCGAGCAGTACCTCTGCCGCTTCGGCGACCGGCAGCAGGGACGCGGCGAGGCGGACGGCTTCCTTGCGGCTGGTCACCGTCACGCCGGGGAGCGGGCCCTCGTGCGGGACGGCGCCGGGGGTGTCTTCCGGGCCGGCGTCCGGCTCCTTGTCCGACAGCAGCAGCCCGTGCACCACCTCGGAGAGCTGTGACGGAGCGGCGTACCGGCATGCCCGTGCCAGTGCCCGTACAGCGGTGGGTGCCCGGCCGTCGCCGGTGTGCTCGAGCAGCACGGGCAGTGCCTCGTCGGGTCTGTCGGTGCGTACGAGAGCCCTCATCGCCGACTCGGCGAGCACCGCCTCGTCCTCGACCCAGTCCTTCACCCACAGCCGGAGTTCTCGCGCGCCCTCACCGGGAATGTGTGCCAGCTGGGAAAGGGCCGTCTTCCGCCGGTGCATGTCGCCGGCTTCGTCGTCGGCCTCGTGCGCCAGCAGCTGGGCGGCGGCACGGTGCTGACGGGGCAGCCATCTGTCGGTCCACGGGCCCACGGGCGGTGCGGGCCGGCTGCTGTCCTTGGTGAGGAAGCGCCCGTAGGGCGGCGTGCTGCCCAGGACGGGGTCGAGCAGGTCGGTGCGCCGCAGGCAGATCGTCTGGGACACGGCGGGCAGCAGCGCCGCCGACACGTCGAGGGCGAGCACCTCCGCGGCGCGGCCGTCCCGCGTGCGGGGGTCGTCCATCCACAGCTCGACGGCCGTGCGGGCGTTGGCCTCGCTGCCGAACTGCACTGCCTGCCACAGCAGTTCCTGCACTTCGGGCATGTCCGCGGCCCGACGCCCGACGGCGCGGGCGAGGGCGAACGTCAGGCCGTGGTCGTCCTTCTCCGCCCCGGCCTCCAGCCAGTAGCGCAGCGTCTCGTGGACCGCGTGTTCCTGACCGCGTCGCAGCGTACGGTCGAGCCGCCCCAGGTCGGCGCCGCCGGTGTTCCCCGAGAGGCGCACGATCGTGCGCAACGCCCAGCCGACCAGGGCGCGTTCCGTGCTCGCGACGTGTTCGCGCAGCAGCGACCCGGCGAGGAGGCTCAGGGCGGTGCGGGTCTCGTGCGAGGAGTCGGGTGCCTGGATCGCGTCGGTGGCGACACGGTCGAGGTGATCGGCGGCCTCCTCCTTCAGCAGCCGCGGGGGCACGCCTGCCAGGGCGGCGAGCGCGGCGGACCGCACGGGGTCCTGCTCGTTGCGCAGCCTGACCATGTCGGCGAGGAGCCGGGTGATCGGTGTCGTGTCACCGCCGTTGCGTGCGGCGGCGTATGCGGCCTGACGGATCAGCATCGGCCAGGCCCGGGCGCGGTCCTCGGCCACCGGGCGGCGGGTCGCCGCGGCCAGTTCCTCGCGTGCGGACTCCTCCGGCAGGTGGGCGAGCGCCGCCAGGACCGTGGTCCAGTGCGCTTCTCGTTCGCGTGCCTGCTGCGCCATCCGCCGTGCCTCGTCCTCGCGGCGGCTGTAGGGCAGTACGGCGAGCACGTCCTCGTGGAGGGATTCGTGTGTACGTTCC
>DATMEI010000876.1:0-3941 GCA_035556995.1 Streptomyces sp. | reverse complement strand
CTGGCGGCTGACCGGCACCAAGACCTGGATCTCCAACGCCCCGTACGCCGACATCTACACGGTCTTCGCGCGCACGACAGCGCCGACGACAGGGGCTTCCGGCTCGCGCGGCGTCACCGCCTTCCTCGTCCCCGCCGGACGCCCCGGCTTGTCCGGGGAAGCGCTGCAGATGCTCTCGCCGCACCCGATCGGCACCCTCACCTTCGACGGCGTCCCCGTCTCCCGCGACGACCTGCTCGGCGAGGTGGACGGCGGCTTCGGCGTCGCGATGAACACGCTGAACCTCTTCCGTCCCAGCGTCGGCGCCTTCGCGACCGGCATGGCACAGGCGGCCCTGGACGCGGCGGTCGAACACGCCGGTACGCGGCCCGCGTTCGGCGGCAGACTGCGTGACCTGCAGGCGGTCTCCCACCAGTTGGCGGAGACCGCGACCCGCATCGAAGCCGCACGGCTGCTCGTCTACGCGGCGGCCGCGGCCTACGACCGGGGCGAGCCGGACATCGCGCGGCGTGCGGCGATGGCGAAGCTGCTCGCAACCGAGACCGCGCAGCAGGCAGTTGACACGGCCGTACAGATCCACGGCGCCGCCGCCCTCCAGCGCGGTCACCTCCTCGAACACCTCTACCGCGAGGTCCGCGCCCCCCGCATCTACGAGGGCGCCAGCGAGGTGCAGCGCTCGATCATCGCGAAGGAGCTCTACAGGTGACCGACGCCGGCCCCAGCCCCCATCTTCAGCGCACCAACCCGCCCGAACTCTCCCCGCCCACCGGCTTCTCGCACGCGGTGACGGCCACCGGCTCCCGCCTCGTCTTCCTGGCGGGGCAGACGGCACTGGACGCCGAGGGCGCCGTCGTCGGCGACACGCTTCCCGCCCAGTTCGAGCAGGCACTGACGAATCTGCTCGCCGCCCTCGCCGCCTCGGGGGGCACGCCTGCCGACCTGACCCGGGTCACCGTCTACACGACGGACGTATCGGCCTACCGCGCGAACGCCCGTGAACTGGGCGGCATTTGGCGCCACCACGTGCGCCGCGACTACCCGGCGATGGCCGTCGTCGGCATCGTCCGGCTGTGGGACGAGGAGGCCCTGGTCGAACTGGACGGCATCGCGGTGCTGCCGTAGGCCGCTCGGCAACAGGGCCGCAGTGGACGTGGCCGCATTTCATTTCAAATGAGACCGTATCGAATGAATCGATAGCTGTAACGTGGCCTCATGACCGCCGACGTTCCTCACAGAACCACCCCCTCGCGTGTGACCGACCGCCCCGGGGACGCCTCGCCTTTCGCTCTCGGCTTGCTGCTGCGCCGGGCGCACTGGCGCGCGGCCGCGGTGATGGAGGAGGCGCTTCGGCCGCTCGGCATCGAGCTGCGGCATTTCGCTGTGCTGATCGTGCTGATCGACCGCGGGCCCACTGTGCAGCGGGACTTGGCGGCGGCGACGGGGTCGGACAAGGCGGGAATCATGAGGGTCGTGGACGACCTGGAGCGTAGAGGGCTGGCCGCACGCAAGACCGTCCCGGGGGACCGGCGGGTGCGGGCGGTGGAGATCACGCCTCAGGGTGTCGAGCTTTTCGATGCAGCTCATGTGGCGGCGGAGCCGCTGGCTGAGGGACTGGTCGCCGAACTGGGGCCCGGTGAGCCCGAGCAGCTGACGGATCTGCTGACCCGGTTTGCCCACCCCGCAGGCAGCGAGGAGTAAGCCCCCCCCGCCCACCCGTCGCCCGGCGCCGGGGCCCGGGCCCCGGCGCCGGGCGACGAGAACGCCGTGTGACGTCCTGTGCCGAGGCGTCACACGGCGTCTGTGGCCAGGGGGTCACGCGGCGAGGCGCTCCGCGAGTTCCTTGGCCTTGGCGGTCGCGTCCTCGAAGGCGCGCTCGCGGGAGGCCTCGTAGAGGGGGACCAGGTCGGACATGGCCGGGTTGCGGGGGGCCATGGTGAGTTCCGGGACGATGAAGTCGAGGTCCAGGCCGAGGGTGCCCTTGAGGACGGCCTCCAGGTAGTTCTGTACGAACTCGTAGCCCTCCCGCGGGGTGCCCGGCGCGTAGGAGCCGCCGCGGCTGGCGACGACGGTGACCGGGGTGCCCTGGGCGGAGGGTGTCCCGCCCGCGGTGCGGCCGAGCAGGATCACGTTGTCCAGCCACGCCTTGAGGGTCGACGGGATCGAGTAGTTGTACATGGGGGCGCCGATCAGGACGGCGTCCGCCTGCTCCAGCTCCTCGATGAGCTTCACGCGCGCGGCGAACGCGGCGGACTGCACCGGGGTGTGCTCGGAGGGGGCGGCGAAACCGGCGGTGTGGACGTCGGCGGTGATGTGCGGGACGGGGGCGGCGGCGACGTCGCGGTAGATCACCGTGCCCTCGGGGTGCTGCTCCTCCCAGGCCTTGCGGAAGGCGTTCGCGACCGTACGGGACGAGGACGCCTCGCCTGGGAACACGGACGAGTCGATGTGCAGCAGCGTGGCCATGGACTTTCTCCAAAGAACGGTGCCCGAGGCGGGGGACCAAGGGCTGGGGATTCGCACGCGGCGATAGTTACACTCGCGATGGTATTGAATGATACTATTGCGAGTGTAACGGAGACCTGCACGTTGAGTGGATTGGAGTTAGTGATCTTGGACGTCTATGAGGCGGTCACGAGCCGACGGGCAGTGCGCGGATTCACCGACCGGCATGTCCCGCGGGAAGTGCTGGAGCGCGTGCTGTCCGCCGCTGCTTGGTCGCCGTCGGCGTCGAATCTCCAGCCGTGGCACGCGTACGTGCTGACCGGCGGGCCGCTGGCCGAGCTCAAGAAGCGCGCCGGTGAGCGCCTGGCCGCCGGCGACCCCTGGGACGAGCCGGAGTACGAGCAGTACCCGCCCGTACTGAAGTCCCCCTACGACGAGCGCCGAATCGCCTTCGGCGAGCAGCGCTACGGCGCACTCGGCATTCCGCGCGAGGACCTGGAGGCGCGCCAGAGGGCCGCTTCCGCGAACTGGGACTGCTTCGGCGCGCCCGCCGCCCTGTTCTGCTACATCGACCGCGGAATGGGTTCGCCCCAGTGGTCCGACGTCGGGATGTTTCTGCAGACCGTCATGCTGCTGCTCCGCGCCGAAGGGCTGCACAGCTGCGCGCAGATGTCATGGGCGAAGTACCGCAAGAGCGTCGCGGAGGTTCTGTCACCCCCGGACGAGCTCATCCTCTTCTGTGGCATGTCGATCGGGTTCGAGGACGTCACGGTGGATCACACCCGTACGGGCCGGGCGCCGCTCGACGAGACGGTCACGTTCGTCGACGGTTACTGACACCGTCCGCCCTCAGCCGATCAGCGCGCCGTTTCCCGCCCCGCCCATATACAGGTTCATATGCAATATTCCAGACATACTCCCGACGAAAGGCGTGTCATGAAGTTCGCAGTCATCGGCGGTACCGGGCTGATCGGGTCGCAGGTCGTCAAGAATCTGAACGCCGCCGGGCACGAGGCGGTACCGCACTCGCAGTCCACCGGAATCGACGTCATCAGCGGCCAGGGACTTGACGAGGCGGTGGCGGGGGCCGACGTCATCGTCAACCTGACGAACTCCCCGACCTTCGACGAAGCCTCCCGGGCCTTCTTCCAGACCTCGATGGACAACCTTCTGTCCGCAGGCCAGAAGGGCGGCGTCGGCCACTTCGTCATCCTCTCGATCGTCGGCGCGGAGCAGGTGCCGGAACTGGACTACTACCGGGCCAAGGTGGTCCAGGAGGACATCCTCGCCGCGGGTCCGATCCCCTACTCGATCGTTCGCGCGACACAGTTCATGGAGTTCATCGAAGCGGTCCTGTCCTGGACCGCCGACGGCGACACCGTCCGGCTGCCCGCCACGCCGATCCAGCCGATCGCCTCCAAGGACGTGGCCAGCACGGTGGCGGAGGTCGCCGCGGGCGCCCCGCTGAGGGGCATTCGCAACATCGCCGGCCCCGAGAT
>DATMEI010000875.1:0-2748 GCA_035556995.1 Streptomyces sp. | reverse complement strand
CTCTTCCACGGCCGCGGCGGCACCGTCGGCCGCGGCGGCGGCCCCACCCACGACGCGATCCTCGCCCAGCCCTGGGGCACCCTCGAAGGCGAGATCAAGGTCACCGAACAGGGCGAGGTCATCTCCGACAAGTACCTGGTGCCGTCACTGGCGAGGGAAAACCTGGAACTGACCGTCGCAGCCACGCTCCAGGCGTCCGCGATGCACACCGCCCCCCGCCAGTCCGACGAGGCACTCAACCGCTGGGACGCCGCCATGGACACCGTCTCCGACGCGGCACACGGCGCGTACCGGCAGCTGGTGGAAGACCCCGACCTCCCCGCCTACTTCTTCGCCTCCACACCCGTGGACCAGCTCGCCGAACTCCACCTCGGCTCCCGGCCCTCCCGTCGCCCCGACAGCGGCGCCGGACTGGACGGACTGCGCGCCATCCCATGGGTGTTCGGCTGGACCCAGTCACGGCAGATCGTGCCCGGCTGGTTCGGCGTCGGCACCGGCCTCAAGGCAGCCCGCGAGGCAGGACTCGGCGGAGTACTCGAAGAGGCCCAGGAACACTGGCACTTCTTCCAGAACTTCCTCGCCAACGTCGAGATGACGCTCGCCAAGACCGACCTGCGGATCGCACAGCATTACGTCGACACCCTCGTGCCCGACGAGCTCAAGCACGTCTTCGCCACGATCCGCGCCGAACACGAACTGACCGTGCGGGAAGTCCTGCGCATCACCGGCGAACGTGAACTGCTCGACGCCAGCCCCGTGCTGAAGCAGACGTTCGCCATCCGCGACGCCTACCTCGACCCGCTCTCCTACCTGCAGGTCACCCTCCTGCACCGGCAGCGCGCCGCAGCCGAACGCGGCGAGGAACCCGACCAGATGCTCGGCCGCGCACTGCTGCTGACCGTCAACGGAGTCGCCGCCGGACTGCGCAACACCGGCTGACAGCCCCGGCCGGGGCGGCAATGTGACGCCGCCCCGGCCGGGCTCTCAGAACGCAGAACGTCAGAACGTGAGCAGCGCCCAGGAAGCACCCGTCAGCGCCACGCCCAGCAGACCCAGCACCAGCGCCGTCCGGCGCCACCGGAGCCCGCCCCCGACGACCAGCGCCGCCAGCATCAGCGCACCCCCGAAGGGCACCGCGCCGTACAGCGCACCCGCCGGCCCGGTCCGTACGGCTTCCTTCGTGCCCGGCTTCAGCGCCACTTGGAGCCGCACACCGACCTCACCCGAGGCGGACTCCGGGATCGTCACCCTCTTCACCGCGGAACCGCCGCCGCCGGCGGGCGTGAACGCCCCCGAACACTCGTCCTCGACGCACTTCGCCACCTCGACCGTGCCCCGCTGGTCACCGGTGAGCGCAGGCCCCGCCGTCTTCCACGACGTCCAGCCGCCACCGACCAGCAGAAGCAGGGAAACCAGCACCAGCAAGATGTTGCGAGCCAGCAGCAGCATCCCGTACGCGCTCTCCCCGGCCCGGCGAGTACGGCTGCGCTTCACGGTGGAAGTCGAGGAGGACATGGCCGAGATCCTTGGGCAAAGTTACCCAAGGGTCAACCTCCACGCCCCGCTTGGAGAGTAATCAGAGAGTTGCACCGTTGCACCCGCTCCGCCCCTGCTCGCCCCGTACCGGCCGGATGCGGCAGCCCGTGAGCGGGGAAGAGCGCTCAGCCGCCTCCTGCTCGAACACCCCCGGGAGAACTACGAGTTGTACGTACTCTGCGCCCGCTCCAGACCGTCCACGATCAGCGACTCCACCGCATCCGAAGCCCGGTCCACGAAGTAGTCCAGCTCCTTGCGCTCCGCGCCCGAGAAATCCTTGAGCACATAGTCCGCAACCTGCATACGGCCAGGCGGCCTGCCCACACCGAAGCGCACCCGGAAATAGTCCGGCCCCAGCGCCTTCGTCAGCGACTTCAACCCGTTGTGGCCGTTGTCGCCGCCGCCCTTCTTCAGACGCAGCGCACCGAAATCGATGTCCAACTCGTCGTGCACGACGACGATCCGCTCCACCGGCACCTTGTAGAAGTCCCGCAGCGCCGCCACCGGACCACCCGAAAGATTCATGAACGACATCGGCTGCGCAACGACGACACGGCGGCTCGAAACACCAGGCATCCCGGTCCGCCCCTCAAGCACCCGCGCACGCGACTTGTGCGTCTTGAAATTCCCCCCGACACGGGAAGCGAGCAGATCGGTCACAACAAAGCCCACATTGTGCCGGTTGGCGGCATAACCAGGCCCAGGATTACCCAGGCCCACGATGAGCCACGGCCCGGACGTCTCGCCCGCGCTGCCCGTACTGGCATCGGTCGTCATGTGTGCGGTCCTCCGGCGGAAGCGGAACAACTGCCGCCGCGCACCCGGCCTTACAGCGGGGAAAACGCGGCGGCAGTCGAGGAAACGACGGGTCACTCAGGAGCAACCTCGCTCGGAGCCTCCACAGCACCCTCGGTCTCCTCCTCGGCAGCCGGCTCCTCAGCCTGCGCCGACAGCACCTGAATCACGACGTCGTCACCCTCGACCGCGAGCGTCGTGCCCTTCGGCAGCTTGATCTCGCTGGCGTGAACGGAGTCACCCGCGTCCAGACCCTCCACGGAGACAGTGACCGACTCCGGAATGTGCGTGGCCTCCGCCTCGACCGGCAGCGCCACCAGCACGTGCTCCAGCAGGTTCTGCCCCGGAGCCAGCTCACCCTCGACATGGATCGGAATGTCGACGTGGACCTTCTCGCCCTTACCGACGACCAGCAGG
>DATMEI010000874.1:0-3275 GCA_035556995.1 Streptomyces sp. | reverse complement strand
GGCCGTCCGGCCAGATCGCAGATCCTCACCAACGCGGGCTCAGCAAGCACCGCTCCCATCACGTACCGTCCACCTCGCCCGAACCCGGAGCCGACTCCTCCCCCGCCTCCAGACGGTACGGGGAAGTTGATCAGCGGGAACAGCCGTGGAACGAACGCGCCCCCGACCGCGCCGCCGACTCACCCCGAGCGCCCGGCTGTTGGAGTGAATCGGTCGCGCCCGCTCTCCGCGCAGGCCGTACGTCCTCTATACGAAGACGGCGAGGCTCTTCGCCCTGCCCTTGTGATCCTCGACGAGTGCCACGAACCGGCCGTCCGGCCCGAAGACCGCAACGGGTGACGGATCTCCGGCCGGAGGGAACTCCTCTGCGGGCATACGCAGTTGAGCGCCGTTGCCGATCAGGCGTGCCTGCTCCTCATCGACGTCCCAGCGGGGGAAGGCCGCAGCCGCAGCCTCGTCGAGCGGCAGCAGCGTGAGCGCCCCGCCGCCGTCGACCTCACTCTGCAGCTGCTCCAACGTGCGGGCCTCGTCCAGCCCGTAGGGCCCGACGCGGGTGCGCCTCAGCGCCGTGAGATGCCCGCCGGTGCCCAGGTCGCTGCCCAGATCGCGAGCCAGCGCCCGTACGTACGTCCCGGAGGAGCACACCACCGACACCAGCAGGTCGACGACTGGGGTGCCGTCCTCCGCCTGCTCTTCGCACACATCGTGCACGTCGAAGGCGGAGACGGTGACCTGACGGGCGTCGAGCTGGAAATCCTCGCCTTCGCGCACCCGTTGGTAGGAGCGCTTGCCGTCCACTTTCACCGCGCTGACCTTCGACGGCACCTGCTGGATGTCGCCTGTGAGTTGAGCGACGGCTGCGTCGACTGCCGTGCGGGCGACGCCTGTTGCTCCCTTGGCGGCGGTGATCTCGCCCTCGGCGTCGTCCGTCACGGTGCTCTGCCCGAGCCGGACGGTCGCGACGTACTCCTTCTCCGTGAGGGCGAGATGACCGAGCAGGCGCGTGGTCTTCTCCACTCCGACGACGAGCACGCCGGTGGCCATCGGATCCAGCGTCCCCGCATGCCCGACGCGGCGTGTGCGGGCGATGCCGCGCAGCTTCGCGACGACATCGTGCGACGTGAAGCCGGCGGGCTTGTCGACGATGACAAGCCCGCCGGGTCCGTTGTCCTTCTTACGTGCCACGGGTCATTCGTCCTCGGCCGGCTTGTCCGCCGACGGCTGTGCCGGCTCCGCCGCGTCCGCTTCCTCCGGCTCGTCCTCGTCCGGCTTGCGGTAGGGGTCCGCTCCGCCCGCGTAGTCCGCGCCCGAGGACGCCTTGCGGACCTCTTCGTCGGACGCCTTGGCCCGTGCCAGGAGATCGTCGATCGTACGTGCGTTCTCCGGCAGGGCGTCGGCGATGAAGCTGAGGCTCGGCGTGTGCTTGACGCCCGCTGCCGCGCCGACTGCCGTGCGCAGCACGCCCTTCGCGCTCTCCAGCCCGGCGGCGGCGGCCTTGCGGTCCTCGTCGTCCCCGTAGACCGTGTAGAAGACCGTCGCCTCCCGCAGGTCGCCGGTGACCCGGGTGTCCGTGACGGTCACATGTGTGCCGAGCCGCGGGTCCTTGACCCCCCTGAGAAGCTTCTCCGCGACCACCTCACGGATGAGGTCCGCCAGCCTCTTCGCCCGTGCATTGTCGGCCACTGGTCCGTCTCCTTGCTAATCGTCATCTTCTCCGTGGAAGCGCCGCCTCACCGACAGCAGCTCCACTTCCGGCCGGGCGGCGATCAGCCGCTCGCACCGGTCGAGTACATCCGTCACATGCCCCGGGTCCCCCGAGACCGCCGCCAGTCCGATCCTGGTCCGGCGGAAAAGGTCCTGCTCCGCGACCTCCGCCACGCTCACCGCGTACTTCCGCTGAAGTTCGGCGACGATCGGGCGGACGACGGAGCGCTTCTGCTTGAGCGAATGTACGTCGCCCAGCAGCAGGTCGATTGAAAGAGTCCCCACATACACATGGTGATCGTACGAGATGCCGCCGGGGCCGATCGACGGAGTTTCTCCTCCGCCGACCGGCCCCGGACCGGCTCACGAGTTCAGCGACACCTCGGCGTCAGCCGCGGGGCTTCTCCCGCATCTCGTACGTCGCGATGACGTCGTCGACCTTGATGTCGTTGTAGCCGCCGAGGTTGATACCACCCTCGAAGCCGTCACGGATCTCGGTGACGTCGTCCTTGAAGCGGCGCAGACCCTCGATGTTGAGGTTCTCCGCCACGACCTTGCCGTCGCGCAGCAGCCGGGCCTTGGTGTTCCGCTTGACCTCGCCGGAGCGGATGAGGACACCCGCGATGTTGCCGAGCTTGGAGGAGCGGAAGACCTCGCGGATCTCCGCCGTGCCGAGCTCGATCTCTTCGTACACCGGCTTGAGCATGCCCTTGAGGGCTGCCTCGATCTCCTCGATGACCTGGTAGATCACCGAGTAGTAGCGGACATCCACGCCCTCGCGGTCGGCCAGCTGCGTCGCGCGCCCCTCGGCGCGGACGTTGAAGCCGATGACGATGGCGTCGGACCCGGTCGCCAGGTCGATGTCGGTCTCGGTGACCGCACCCACGCCGCGGTGCAGGATGCGCAGGTCGACCTCTTCGCCGACGTCCAGCTGCAGCAGCGAGGACTCCAGGGCCTCGACCGAACCGGATGCGTCGCCCTTGATGATGAGGTTGAGCTGCTGCACCTCGCCTGCCTTGAGCACCTTGTCCAGGTCCTCCAGGGAGACCCTGCGGGTGCGCTTGGCGAACGCGGCGTTGCGCTCACGGGCGGCACGCTTCTCGGCGATCTGACGGGCCGTACGGTCCTCTTCGACCACCAGGAAGTTGTCACCCGCGCCCGGGACGTTGGTGAGACCCAGCACCAGGACGGGGGTCGAGGGACCCGCTTCCTTGAGGTGCTCGCCCTTGTCGTCCAGCATCGCGCGGACCCTGCCGTAGGCGTCGCCCACGACCATGGTGTCGCCGACCCGCAGCGTGCCGCGCTGGACCAGCACGGTCGCCACGGCGCCGCGGCCGCGGTCGAGGTGAGCCTCGATCGCGATGCCCTGTGCGTCCTGGTCCGGGTTGGCGCGCAGGTCGAGCGCGGCATCCGCGGTGAGGACGACGGCCTCCAGCAGGGAGTCGATGTTCTCGCCCTGCCTGGCGGAGATGTCGACGAACATGGTCTCGCCGCCGTACTCCTCTGCCACCAGGCCGTACTCGGTCAGCTGACCGCGCACCTTCGTCGGGTCGGCACCCTCGACGTCGATC
>DATMEI010000873.1:0-3767 GCA_035556995.1 Streptomyces sp. | reverse complement strand
CGACCACGCACGTCAGCTCGTCAAGCACGGGCACATCACCATCAACGGACGCAAGAACGACATCCCGTCGGCTCGCGTGTCCGTGAGTGACATCGTCGAGGTCCGCGAGGCCTCCCGCAATATGACGCCGTTCCAGGTGGCAGTTGCGGAAGCCGGTGACAAGACGGTTCCGGCCTGGCTGGAGTCCATTCCGTCGAAGCTGCGGATCCTCGTCCACTCGCTGCCCGAGCGCCAGGTGATCGACACCCAGGTGCAGGAGCAGCTGATCGTCGAGCTCTACTCGAAGTAGCAGGTCGAAAGGGTCGGGTGGTACGGCGCTCAAACGAGCCGTGCCGCCCGTACCCTGTCAGTACGGCATCAAATAGCGGTTGCCGAAGACTGGAGGCATCACCTCATGCTGATTGCTCAGCGCCCGTCCCTGACCGAAGAGGTCGTCGACGAATTCCGCTCACGGTTCGTGATCGAGCCGCTCGAGCCGGGATTCGGCTACACCCTCGGTAACTCCCTGCGTCGCACGCTCCTCTCCTCGATCCCCGGAGCTGCTGTCACCAGCATCCGGATCGACGGTGTCCTGCACGAGTTCACGACCGTGCCGGGCGTCAAGGAGGACGTCACCGACCTCATTCTCAACATCAAGTCCCTCGTCGTCTCCTCGGAGCACGACGAGCCCGTCGTGATGTACCTGCGCAAGCAGGGCCCCGGCCTGGTCACCGCGGCGGACATCGCACCGCCTGCCGGTGTCGAGGTGCACAACCCGGACCTGGTCCTCGCCACGCTCAACGGCAAGGGCAAGCTGGAGATGGAGCTGACCGTCGAGCGCGGTCGCGGCTACGTCTCCGCCGTGCAGAACAAGCAGATGGGCCAGGAGATCGGCCGTATCCCGGTCGACTCCATCTACAGCCCGGTGCTCAAGGTCACGTACAAGGTCGAGGCGACCCGTGTCGAGCAGCGCACCGACTTCGACAAGCTGATCGTCGACGTCGAGACGAAGCAGGCCATGCGTCCCCGTGACGCGATGGCCTCGGCCGGTAAGACGCTGGTCGAGCTCTTCGGCCTGGCCCGCGAGCTGAACGTCGACGCCGAGGGCATCGACATGGGTCCGTCCCCGACGGACGCCGCGCTGGCTGCCGATCTGGCGCTGCCGATCGAGGAGCTGGAGCTCACGGTCCGTTCGTACAACTGCCTGAAGCGCGAGGGCATCCACTCCGTGGGTGAGCTCGTGGCGCGTTCCGAGGCGGACCTGCTCGACATCCGCAACTTCGGTGCGAAGTCGATCGACGAGGTCAAGGCGAAGCTGGCCGGCATGGGCCTGGCCCTGAAGGACAGCCCGCCCGGATTCGACCCGACGGCCGCCGCCGACGCCTTCGGCGCGGACGACGACACGGACGCCGGGTTCGTGGAGACCGAGCAGTACTGATCTGCGGTGTGGTGACCGGCGGCTGCGACCGTCGGTCACCGCCCGTGAGACGGGGTCCTGCGGCCCCGTGCCCTGGCTGGGAATCCCCCCGGCCGGGACTCCCCCTCGGCCCTGGCGGGCCTGGGGGCGCCCCCATTCCGGTACCTGATACGGCCGGAACTGCCACCGGTACCTGATACGGCCGGTGCAGAAACAGCGAAGGAGAAGCACGATGCCGAAGCCCACCAAGGGTGCCCGCATGGGCGGCAGCGCCTCGCACCAGAAGGCCATGCTGGCGAACCTCGCCACCGACCTTTTCGAGTACGGGCGCATCACCACCACCGAGGCGCGGGCCCGTCGGCTGCGTCCCGTCGCGGAGCGTCTGATCACCAAGGCGAAGAACGGCGACCTTCACAACCGGCGTCAGGTCATGCGCACGGTCAAGGACAAGAGCGTGGTGCACACGCTGTTCACCGAGATCGGCCCGCGTTACGAGAACCGGCCGGGCGGCTACACCCGCATCACCAAGATCGGTAACCGCCGTGGCGACAACGCTCCCATGGCCGTCATCGAGCTGGTGGAGGCCCTGACCGTGCAGCAGCAGGCTGTCGGCGAGGCCGAGGCCGCCACCAAGCGGACGTCCAAGGACGCCGCCGGTGACAAGGCCACCGCGGACCTGAAGAAGGACGCGAAGGCTGACGAGGCCAAGGCTGACGAGGCCGAGGGCGAAGAGCCCGCGGCCGAGGAGTCCAAGGACTCCTGACGCGCTCGTAGAGCTCGTGAGCGGGCCCGTTCCCTTCGGGGGGCGGGCCTGTTCGTTCTTATGCGGAGAGGATCGGCTGCGTGACCGACGTGGTGGAGCCCGGCAAGGTACGGGTGCGGCTCGACCTGAGCTATGACGGCAAGGACTTCTCGGGGTGGGCACGGCAGCGCGGGGGCGTACGGACCGTACAGGGGGAGCTGGAGGACGCGCTCCGCGTCGTGATGCGGCTCGGACAGGACCAGCCGGCACAGGTCGAGCTGACAGTCGCTGGCCGGACCGACGCCGGAGTGCACGCACGGGGGCAGGTCGCGCACGTCGACCTCCCCGAGCAGCTCTGGGCCGAGCACAGTGATCAGCTCCTGCGGCGCCTCGCCGGACGGCTGCCGATGGACGTACGGGTGTGGCGGGTGGGCGCCGCGCCGCCGCACTTCAACGCCCGCTTCTCGGCGGTCTGGCGGCGTTACGCGTACCGCGTGAGCGACCATCCAGGCGGCGTCGACCCGCTGCTGCGCGGGCATGTGCTGTGGCACAACTGGCCGCTGGACGTCGACGCGATGAACGAGGCGGCCGGGTCACTGCTGGGAGAGCACGACTTCGCGGCCTACTGCAAGAAGCGCGACGGCGCGACGACGATCCGTACGCTGCAGCTGCTGTGCTGGGAGCGGCGTCCGGACGGAGTGCTGGAGGCGACGGTGAAGGCGGACGCGTTCTGCCACAACATGGTGCGTTCGCTGGTCGGAGCGATGCTCTTCGTCGGTGACGGTCACCGGCCGCCGTCCTGGCCGGGGCAGGTGCTGGCCGGACGGGTACGGGACTCCGCCGTGCACGTCGTGCGGCCGCACGGGCTGACTCTGGAAGAGGTCGGCTACCCCGCGGACGAGGATCTCGAGGCGCGCAATCTCGCCGCGCGCAACAGGCGTTCGCTGCCAGGGACATCTGCGACGCCTGGGACAGCGGCAGGTGCCGACGCCGGCGCCGGCTGCTGCTGACCGTGCCGCTGCCCGGCGGGGCTATTCGGGCGAGGCGCCCACAGCCTTCGCGGCCTGCTCCTTGCCGCGTTGCAGGATGCGCGCGTAGGCGTAGGTGGAGCCGTCACGGCCCGCCTGCTCCGCCTTCTTGTCAGCCGCGGTGGACGGCTTGCCGTTCGTGCGTCCGGAAATGGTGAAGTAGGCATACCTGCCATAGGAGTTGGCAGTCGTACGGCAGGTGACTGTGCGGCAGAAGTCGGGGACGCCGTTGCCCTTCAGGGCGAGCAGATTCGGCTTGTACTGCTTCTTCACGGTGGACGCGGTCCTGGCGTCGTCGAAGACCGCGATGCCCACGGTGACTGCGAGACCGCCGCGCGTGTAGGTGGCGCGGAAGAGGCGGTCGCAGTCGTTCTTGCTGAGGACCGGACCGAGGCCGGCGTGCGCGGCGTCCGTGCAGCCCTTGCTGGTGTCGGTGGCGGCACGCTTGTACGGGCGGCCGTTGACGCTGACGCTCTTGTTCGGGAAGAGCGTGGCGATGCTGAGCGGGGCCTTGTCGCGCTTGGAGTCCGAGACGAAGTCGCGGGGCGGCGGCGGTGGCGGCGGCTCGTCCTTGAAGGTCGGTTCAGGCTGGCCCGCGGTG
>DATMEI010000872.1:0-7860 GCA_035556995.1 Streptomyces sp. | reverse complement strand
GGAGATGCGCCAGTGTTCGACGATGTCCTCACCGTCGAAGAGGCCCAGCACTGTGTGGGTGTTACCGACGTCGATGGTCAGCAGCATCAGACATCCACCTCTGCACGGTTCTCGCCTGCGTCCGCCGTCCCGCCGCTCTCGCGGAGGTCGAGTCCGATGTCGAGGATCGGAGAGGAGTGGGTGAGGGCTCCGACGGCGAGATAGTCGACGCCTGTCGCGGCGTAGTCGGCGGCGGTCTCCAGGGAGAGACGGCCGGAGGACTCCAGCTGCGCGCGGCCCGCGACCAGGGCCACGGCTGCGGCGGTCTCGTCCGGGGTGAAGTTGTCGAGCAGGATCAGGTCCGCGCCCTCGGCGAGTACCGGCTCGATCTGGTCGAGACGGTCGACCTCCACCTCGATGGGTACGTCCGGGAACTCTCCGCGTACGAGTCTGAACGCCTCGGCGACGCCGCCCGCCGCGACGACGTGGTTGTCCTTGATCAGCGCGGCGTCGGAGAGGGAGAAGCGGTGGTTCGTGCCGCCGCCGCAGCGGACCGCGTACTTCTCCAGGGTGCGCAGGCCGGGCGTCGTCTTACGGGTGTCGCGCACACGGGTGCCCGCGCGGGTGCCGTCGCCGGCCAGGGTGGCGGCGCGGGTGAGCTCGTCGGCCCAGCGGCGGGTGACGGTGGCGACGCCGGAGAGGCGGCAGAGCAGGTTAAGGGCGCTCCGCTCGGCGGTCAGCAGGTCGCGGGTGCGGGTGCGTACGGTCAGGAGCCGCTGCCCCGCCACGACGCGTTCGCCGTCCTCGACGTGGCGCTCCACCTCGAACTCGTCGGTGCACACGACGGAGAGGACGGCTTCGGCGATGTGCAGCCCGGCGACTGTCCCCTCCTCACGCGCGGTGAAGTCGCCTGTCGAGACGGCGTCCTCGGGGATGGTGGCGACGGTGGTGACGTCCACACCGTGGTCGAGGTCCTCCTCGATGGCGAGGTGCGCGATGTCCTCCACCTGTACGGGGTCGAGGCCCGCGTCGGCGAGGAGCTGGGCGAGGTCCGGGTCGAGGCCGCAGTCGAGGGGGTCCAGGTCCAGGCCGTACGGGGTGTCCGCCTCGTCGGCGGACTCGCCGCATCCGCATGCGTCGCCGCAGCCGCCGCCGGAGTCGGGCGCCATGGCCGCGGCGCCCGGACGGCCGATCTGGAGCAGGGGCACGTCGACGGGTTGGGGGCGTCGCTCCTCCGGGGAGTCCGGGAAGGGGCTGGTCACGGCTTCTCCGTTAGGGGTGTGAGGGTGGAGGCTGCTGGTCCGGCTGGATCGGCTGGTCCTGCTGGATCGGCCGCTGATCCGACGGCGGGAGACTCTGCGGAAGTGTCGGCGGGAAGGCAGTCGTGTCGGTCGTTCGGACGTCGAGACTACGGCCCGCCTCGCGCAGACCGACGACGAGGTGACGGCGCCAGGCTGCATCGTCGCGGTCGGGGTGGTCCTCGCGCCAGTGGCAGCCCCGGGTTTCCGTACGGCGCAGGGCCGCCGTGACGAGCACGCGTGCGACGAGGTGGAGGTTGGCCGTCTCCCAGGTCTCCACACCGGGGTCGGCGGGCTTGTGCGCCGTGCCGGCGGCGACAGCCTCCAACTGGGCGGCGGCCTCAGTCAGGCTCGCCTCGGAGCGGAGCACTCCGGCCCCCGCGGTCATGACGCGCTGTACGGCGGAGCGCGCCTCCGGAGGGAGCAGGGGGGTGACGGGCCGTCCGGCGGGGGCGGCCGGGAACTCCGGGGCCCGCCCCCCGGGCTGCTCCGTGGTCTGTTCCGAGGGCCCGGCGGTAGCACGTTCCGCGATGTGCTCCGCGATCCGCTCCGCGAAGACCAGCCCTTCCAGCAGGCTGTTGGAGGCGAGACGGTTCGCGCCGTGCACGCCGGTGCAGGCGACCTCGCCGCAGGCGTAGAGCCCGGGCACCGTCGTACGGCCGTGCAGGTCCGTACGTACACCGCCGCTGGCGTAGTGCGCGGCCGGTGCCACCGGGACGAGTTCCGTGACCGGGTCGATCCCGTGGCTGCGGCACGCCTCGAGGATGGTCGGGAAACGGGACTCCCACATCGCGGCGCCGAAGTGGCGGGCGTCGAGGTACATGTGCTCGGTCCCCGGTTCGGCGCCCTGCTCCGCGGCCCGCCGCATGATCGCCTTGGCGACGATGTCCCGCGGGGCCAGTTCGGCCAGTTCGTGCCGGCCGGTCATGAAGCGGACGCCGTCGCCGTCCACGAGATGGGCGCCCTCGCCCCGTACCGCCTCCGAGATCAGCGGCTGCTGCCCTTCGGCGTCCGCGCCGAGATAGAGCACCGTCGGGTGGAACTGGACGAATTCCAGATCGCTGACCTCCGCGCCGGCGCGCAGCGCGAGAGCGACACCGTCGCCGGTGGAGACCGCCGGGTTGGTCGTGGCCGAGAAGACCTGGCCCATGCCGCCCGTCGCGAGGACCACGGCGGGCGCGTGTACCGCACCCACGCCGTCGTGCTGCCCCTCGCCCATGACGTGCAGGGTGACGCCGGCCGTCGCGCCGTCCGGGGTCCTGAGCAGGTCGAGAACGAGGGCGTTCTCGACCGTACGGACGCTCGTACGCCCGTCGCGTACGGCCTCGACCAGCGCGCGGGAGATCTCGGCACCCGTCGCGTCGCCGCCCGCGTGCGCGATGCGCCGACGGTGGTGACCGCCCTCGCGGGTCAGTTCGATCTCGCCGGTCCCGGAGTCGGTGTCGAACTGCGCCCCGGTCGTGATGAGACGGCGTACGGCGGCGGGGCCCTCGGTCACGAGCCTGCGGACGGCCTCCTCGTCGCACAGGCCCGCGCCCGCGACGAGGGTGTCGTCGAGGTGCTGTGCCGGGGTGTCGCCCTCGCCGAGGGCGGCGGCGATGCCGCCCTGCGCCCAGCGGGTGGAGCCGTCGTCCAGCCGTGCCTTGGTGACGACGACCGTGTCCAGACCCGCGGCGGCGCAGCGGAGCGCGGCGGTCAGTCCGGCGACGCCGGAGCCGACCACGACGACCTCCGCGTCGATGCGCCAGCCGGGAGCGGGCGCGCTGAGCGCCGCGCTCGCGGCGGGTATGACGGGCGGGCCGCCCTGGTCCGTGAGTCCGGTCACCGAAGCGCTCCTAGGGGGAGGGTGATGTTGTCGATGAGCCGGGTGCTTCCGACGCGGGCGGCGACGGCGAGCACGGCCTCGCCGGTTGCTTCACCGGTCTCCCCGGACGCGTCGGGGTTGTTCGCGGTACGGGTGGTCAGCTCCGTGAAGTCGACGGGATCGATGAGCGCCAAGTAGTCCACGGCGAGGGGCGGTTCAAGGCGCGCGGCGCCCTCCAGGACCGCGCGCGCCGCCGCCAGGGCGGCGTCGGCGCCGCCGGGCATCGCGTCCCGGGCGGCGAACAGGCCGCGGGACAGAGCGAGGGCGCTCTCCCGCTCGGCCGGGGAGAGGTAACGGTTACGGCTGGAGAGGGCCATACCGTCGGGCTCACGGACGGTCGGGACGCCGACGATCTCCACAGGGAAGTCGAGGTCCCGCACCATCCGCCGGATCAGGGCGAGTTGCTGGGCGTCCTTCTGCCCGTACAGGGAGATGTCCGGGGCGGTGAGGTGGAGGAGCTTGGCGACGACGGTGAGCATGCCGTCGAAGTGCCCCGGCCTGTACGCGCCTTCGAAGCGCTCACCCATCGGGCCTGCGGCGACACGGACTTGGGGCCCCTGCCCTTCCCCTTGCCCTTCCCTTGACGAGCCGGGGTAGATCTCCTCGACGGAGGGGGCGAAGACCACATCGGCACCCGACTCCTCAGCGACGCACAGATCGGCGTCGAGAGTGCGCGGGTAGCGGTCGAGGTCCTCGGACGGCCCGAACTGGAGCGGGTTGACGAAGACCGTGACGACGACCAGTCCGTGCGGGCCGACGCGCTCGCGGGCCGTACGGACGAGGGCAGCGTGCCCTGCGTGCAGGGCGCCCATCGTCATGACCGTGGCGCGCAGTTGCTGTTGTGGCCCCGGTTGGGCAGCGGCCGACTGGGCGGAAATTTCCCGTAGTTCGGCGGCCGTACGGACGACACGGATGCCCTGGGTGCGGGGACGGGCGTGGCCGTCGTCGGTGCCGGGAGCTCCCGGTGAACTGGCTGAACTCGCCGATGCGGTGGTCGCGTTCGCTGCCGCGGTGTTTCCTGCCGTGCCCTTCACTGGCGTCGGCCTCCTTCGGACAGGACGTCGAGCAGGTCCTCGGCGAGTTCGGGTTTGAGGAGGCCGTGCGAGAGAGCGCGGTCCGCTGTCGCGCGTGCCATGGCCAGGTAGCCGGCGACCATACGGGGTGCGTGCGCGCCGAGTTCGCTGATGTGCGCCGAGACCGTGCCCGCGTCGCCGCGTGCCACGGGCCCGGTGAGGGCGGCGTCCCCGGAGCGCAGGGCGTTGTCGAGGGCGGCGCCGAGCAGCGGCCCGAGCATCCGGTCGGGCGCTTCGACGCCGGAGGCGCTCAGCAGCTCCATGGACTGATTGACAAGGGTGACGAGGTGGTTGGCGCCGATGGCGAGGGCCGCGTGATAGAGCGGCCTGGCCTCCTCCGCGATCCACTCGGGTTCGCCGCCCATCTCGATGACGAGGGCCTCAGCGGCGAGCCGCAGCTCGTCGGGTGCGGTGACACCGAACGAGCAGCCCGCCAGGCGCTGTACGTCGACGGGTGTCCCGGTGAACGTCATGACCGGGTGCAGCGCGAGCGGCAACCCCCCTGCCCGCAGGACCGGTTGGAGCACCCCCGCGCCGTACCGTCCCGACGTGTGGGCGATGAGCTGGCCCTGCCGTACGGCGCCCGTCTCGGCGAGGCCGGTGATCAGCTCGGGCAGCGCGTCGTCGGGCACGGTCAGCAGTACGAGATCGGCACGGGCCAGCACCTCGGTGGGATCGACGAGCGGCACCCCGGGCAGCAGCTCCACGGCACGGCGGCGCGAACGCTCCGAGACGCCGGAGGCGGCGACGGGGCGGTGCCCGGCGAGCCGCAGCGCGGCGGCGAGCACAGGGCCGACGCGGCCCGTACCGACGACCCCGACGGTGAGGCGTGCGGGACGGTCCTCGGCCCGGCCGCCCTGGCCTGCGTCCGGGGGGTGGGCTGGGTGCTGTGGGTTCACGGCGTGGAGGCCTTCCGTCTTCCGTTCCGGTCCGCGCGGGTACCGGACGACTCCCCGCCATGCTATGCCTTCGCGGGCGTCGGCAGCGGCGCCGGTCCTGTGACTTGGGCTGCCGCTCCGCGGCTCCGCGTGGGACGGTGCCGAGCGCAGCCCCGCTCCCGTCCCCCGACGTGGACGCAACGGCGCGCGGCCGGCACGGCTCGCCGTACGGGGCTGAGGAGTTGACCGGTACCGCCCGTGCACGGACGGGAGCCCGGAACGAGCCCGGGAGCGAGCCCGGGAGCGAGCCCGCAGAGGGTTACTGCGCGGCGTTGCCGCCCGCCCGTACGAGCCGTGTCTCGTAAGCGAGCACCACGGCCTGCACACGGTCGCGCAGTTCGAGCTTCGCCAGGATGCGGCCCACATGGGTTTTCACGGTCGCCTCCGACAGCACGAGATGGGCAGCGATCTCGCCGTTCGAGAGGCCCTGGGCGACGAGAGTCAGCACCTCCGTCTCACGGTCGGTCAGCCGCTCCAGGCCCCGGGAGAGGGGCTCGGGGGTCGTGGCGGGCAGCACTGTCGAGAACCGGTCGATCAGACGGCGGGTGGTGCTCGGCGCGACCACCGCGTCGCCGCTGTGCACAGCGCGGATGGCGGCGAGCAGATCGCCCGGCGGTACGTCCTTGAGCATGAAGCCGCTCGCACCCGCCTTGAGCGCGGAGAAGGCGTACTCGTCCAGGTCGAACGTGGTCAGGATCAGCACCTTCGGTGCACCGGGGCCGCCCTCGCTGCCCGTGCAGATGCGGCGGGTCGCCTCCACACCGTCGACGTTCGGCATCCGCACGTCCATCAGCACGACGTCCACCGCCGTCGCGCGGAGCTGCGCGATCGCCTCGGCGCCGTCCCCCGCCTCGGCGACGACCTCCATGTCCTCCTGCGCCGCCAGCACCATGCGGAAGCCGGTGCGCAGCAGCACCTGATCGTCGACGAGCATCACGCGGATGGTCATGGGGCGGTCCCTTCGAGACGGCGGGAGAGCGGGTCGAGTGTGCCGGGTGAGGCAGGGCGGGTGAAACCGGGGAGGGGAGAGGAGCCTGGGGCGTGAGTAGTGGGTCAGTGGGCGGCCTTCAAGGGCAGCACCGCGCTTATACGGAAGCCGCCGCCGGGGCGCGGGCCGGTCTCCAGGCTGCCGCCGACCATGCCGACGCGTTCGCGCATCCCGATGAGGCCGTGCCCGAGTCCGTCGGTGCCGCCCTCCTCGTACAGGTCGCGCTGTGCGCCGCGTCCGTCGTCCTCGGCGAGCAGTGAGAGTTCGTCGGCGCCGAAGTGGAGACGGACGGTGGCGCCGACTTCGGGTCCGCCGTGCTTACGGGAGTTCGTCAGCGCCTCCTGCACGACGCGGTACGCGGTCAGTTCGACGCTGCTGGGCAGCGGACGCGGTGTGCCCTCGATGGCGAAGTTCACCGCCAGTCCCGCGCCGCGCACCTGCTCGATCAGCTCCGACAGCTGATCGACGCCGGGCTGCGGCCCGTACTCCCGGACGGCGTCCTTGCCGACGCCGTTGCCGCCGGCGCTGCCCTCGCCCGTACGCAGCACGCCCAGCAGGCGGCGCATCTCGGCGAGCGCCTGACGGCCGGTGCCCGAGATCGTCTCCAGGGCCTGCTTGGTCTGCTCGGGGGCGGAGTCGAGTACGTACGCGCCACCGTCCGCCTGCACCACCATCACCGAGACGTTGTGTGCGACGACGTCGTGCAACTCACGGGCGATACGGGCCCGTTCGGCGGCGGCTGCGATCTTGGCCTGTGCCTCGCGCTCCTTCTCCAGGCGGGTGGCGCGCTCCTCCAGCTGCGCGTAGTAGGCGCGCCGTGTGCGCATCGAGTCGCCCAGCACCCAGGCGAGGACGAAGGTGACCGTCATGAAGATGTCGCCGAGGATCGCACCGCCCAGGGTCTGGTTCTCCTCCGACCAACGCAGCTGCGCGATCGTGGGCGCGACCATGGCGCCGCCGAGGGCGAAGCGGGAGGCCCAGCGGATGTTGCGGGAGGCCACGGTGAAGACGATCACCAGCATGGCGAAATTGCTGGGCCCGACGTCGACGTGCGTCACGACCTGGGCGACACCGGTGCCGGTCGCGAGGACCAGCATCTTCTCCGGTGCGCGGCGGCGCAGCGCGACCACGGTGCACAGGGCCAGGGCGATGGGGACGGCGGCGGTCTGCTCCTTGGGACCCTGGGGCAGACCTTCGCTGTTCGTTTCGACGCTCGAGATGAGCCAGACCGCCGACATCATCAGCAGCAGGACAGCCCAGCAGCTGTCCACCCAGGTGGGGTGCCGGCGGATGAAATCGTAGATGCGGTTCACATAACCCAGCGTATGGAGGCCGAGTACGTCCCGGGGTCAGCCCGGCGACCGATACGGGGCCCGTGCATCTACTCCCCAAGGTGGATGAGAACGCTCCGGCGCACTGCCGGCCCTGCCCTAGCGTGGTCCCGTGCACGAGCCCGAGGACCAGCCCGACCCCCGCCGCAGCCGACCCGGCGACCGGTGGACGACCTGGCGTGCGGCGGCGGAGCGCGCCCTGTACGGCGTCGGCGGGGAGGCGGAAGGCGGTGGACGGGCCGGAGCGGGTTTCTTCGTGCGCGAGCGGCCGGGCGCCCACTTCCGTACGTCCGTGCACGCCTCGCCGCTCTTCGCGGAGGCAGTGGCGCGGCTGCTTCTGTACGTCGACGAGGCGCTCGCCCGTCCGCCCGAGCTGACGGTCGTGGACG
>DATMEI010000871.1:0-6129 GCA_035556995.1 Streptomyces sp. | reverse complement strand
CCTTCCCCGAACCCGCCTTCTACTCCTACGCCGCTCCCGAACCCGAAGGGCTCGACCAGGAGCCGCTCAGCCCTCCGGCCGCACGGTGGACCCCTCAGAACGGAAGCCACCTCGCCCTGCTGCGCTACGACGACGCACGTGCCGAGCCGGACCCCCGCAGGGCCGTGCTCGACTTCTACGACAGCGCCTACCGCGCGGCAGCAGTACGCGCCGACTGGGACATCGACAGGCTCGCAAGCCCGCACGGGATCACGGACCAGCAGCTGTCCGTACGGCACGGCTGAGACGGCCGGCACGGCTGAGAGGGGAGCATCCGGGCACCGCCGGCCGGCGCCCGGATGCCGGCCGTTGTCCGTCCGTTGTGGTGTCCGGTGTCGCTGTCCGTGGTGCGTAGGTGGGTCCGTCCGTGGGTGCGCCGCGTCAGTGCAGCTGACGCTGCCAGTCCGCGGGCACCTTGCCCTCAGGGCCCGGGGTCGGCTGCGTCTGCGGGTGCGAGGTGGGCGGAGCCAGCTGCGGGCCTTGAAGCACCTGCTCCGTCTCGGCGTTCCAGTACCAGTCCTCACCCGGCTCGAAGCTCGTCAGCAAGGGGTGCCCCGCCTCCCCCGCGTGCATCGTGGCGTGCTGCCCGGGAGAGGAATCGCAGCATCCGATGTGCCCGCAGGCGGCACAGCGCCGCAGATGGAACCACCACCCGGGGCCGTCACCCGCGGAACACTCCACACACCCCGTCCCGCTCGGCCGAGCGGACGGGTCGATGCCGGGGATCTGGTCCTGTGCCATGTGAGAGCTCCTCTCCCTCGATGCGACGCAGACGTACGGACAGGCGGCGTCACGGCAGAAGAGACGTCACACGATCGGCTGGTTGCCGGACGCGGGCGCCCATGCCGCCGGACACCTGCAAGCGTAAGGATCGTCCTGATTTGCGGCATTTCGACGGCTGTTCCTCAAGGGCCGCCGAGGGAGGGGAGAACGCCGGCGGGCTCCCGAAAAGGGAGCCCGCTCCGGCCGCTCTAACCGAGCAGGCCGCCGTGCGCCATGCCGAGATAGAAACCGAAGGCCGCACCGCCGAGCCCGATGATCAACGCGAAGCGCTCGCCCGTCGTCGCCGAGATGAACTGCCCCCACGCACCGGTGAAAATCCCCAGCAGACCCGTCCAGGCGCTGATCACATGCAGTCCCGACCACATCGCCGTCAGGAACGCGATGCCGCCCAGCAGGAGCGTCGCCGCCGCGAAAGTGTTCTCCAGCGGATGGGCCCTGCGGTCGGCGAGGAGTACCGAAATCGGGTTGTGCCGTGCTGCCTGTGCCATGCGGCACCTCCTGCAGAGGGCGGCCTCGGCGGAGTCCGGGTGACGCCGCTCACACCGTTGCGTCCAGGTTGCGGTGACTTGCCCCCGGATTTCAACCGGAAGGCCCAAGCCGGGTACTCTGAACGGTCTGCACCGCCGCCCGAGGCGTGCCGGTGCAGAACGCATCACGACCCTCCTGCCACGGAACGACCGTGGCCGCGAGTCCAAAGGAGGTGGGTTCCATATGCGTAACTACGAGCTGATGGTGATCCTCGACCCCGATCTCGAGGAGCGCGCAATCTCCCCGCTGATCGAGAACTTCCTGTCCGTCGTCCGCGACGGTCAGGGCAAGGTCGAGAAGATCGACACGTGGGGCCGTCGCCGGCTCTCCTACGAGATCAACAAGAAGCCCGAGGGCATCTACTCGGTCATCGACCTGCAGGCGGAGCCTGCCACCGTCAAGGAACTCGACCGTCAGATGAACCTGAACGAGTCGGTCCTGCGGACCAAGGTCCTCCGCCCCGCCGCCCACTGAGCACCAGCTCAAAGGGTCACAGGGACCGGACAACCGAGTAGCAGCAGCAATCCGCAGAAGCCACTAGCAGCCAGCAGCAGCCAGCAGCACCGCCGAGAGGTTCCCCATGGCAGGCGAGACCGTCATCACGGTCGTCGGCAATCTGGTCGACGACCCCGAGCTGCGCTTCACCCCCTCCGGTGCGGCGGTCGCGAAGTTCCGTGTCGCGTCCACCCCCCGCACCTTCGACCGGCAGACCAACGAGTGGAAGGACGGCGAAAGCCTGTTCCTGACCTGCTCGGTCTGGCGGCAGGCGGCGGAGAACGTCGCAGAGTCCCTCACCAAGGGAACGCGTGTCGTCGTGCAGGGCCGCCTCAAGCAGCGCTCGTACGACGACCGCGAGGGCATCAAGCGCACGGTCTACGAGCTGGACGTCGACGAGGTCGGCGCCAGCCTCCGCAATGCCACCGCGAAGATCACCAAGACCACCGGTCGTGGTGGCCAGGGCGGCGGCTTCGGCGGGGGCCAGGGTGGCGGCGGCTGGGGCGGCGGCCAAGGCGGCCAGCAGGGCGGAGGCGCACCCGCGGGAGACCCGTGGGCGACAAGCGCTCCGGCCGGCGGCAGCCAAGGCGGCTCCGGCGGCGGTGGCGGAAGCTGGGGCGGCGGCTCCGGCGGCGGCTACTCGGACGAGCCCCCCTTCTGACCGTCACGCCGAGTGCGTACGGCCGAGGGCGGGCCCGACAGTCACACACTTCTTGAAAATCAACGGAGAGAGACATGGCGAAGCCGCCTGCTCGCAAGCCGAAGAAGAAGGTTTGCGTGTTCTGCAAGGAGAAGATCTCCTACGTCGACTACAAGGACACGAACCTGCTGCGGAAGTTCATTTCCGACCGCGGCAAGATCCGTGCCCGCCGGGTCACCGGCAACTGCACCCAGCACCAGCGTGACGTCGCCACGGCCGTCAAGAACAGCCGTGAGATGGCGCTGCTGCCCTACACCTCGACCGCTCGATAAGGGAAGGGTGACCAACAGATGAAGATCATCCTGACCAACGAGGTCTCCGGTCTCGGTGCTGCGGGCGACGTCGTCGAGGTTCGCGACGGCTACGCCCGCAACTACCTGGTCCCGCGCGGTGTCGCCATCCGCTGGACCAAGGGCCGTGAGAAGGACGTCGAGCAGATCCGCCGCGCCCGCAAGATCCACGAGATCGCCACGATCGAGCAGGCCAACGAGGTCAAGGGCAGGCTGGAAGGCGTCAACGTGCGCCTGAAGGTACGGGCCGGCGACCAGGGCCGCCTGTTCGGTTCCGTCACACCGGCCGACATCGCGGGCGCCGTCAAGGACGCCGGCGGGCCGCAGATCGACAAGCGCCGCATCGAGGTGGGCTCGCCCATCAAGACCCTCGGCGCACACCAGATCTCGGTGCGACTGCACGCCGATGTCCTGGCCAAGCTCGACGTCGAGGTCACCGCCGCGTGACCGAGGCTCGTGCTTGATCACCGCATGATCCGCCGTTCCGGCTGACCGCTCACAGAGGCAGTCCGCCGACGGCACACAGGTGAAGGGCCGTACCCCGTGAACAAGGGGTACGGCCCTTCACCTGTGCCGCTCAGCCGTAACGGAAGAACCGGAACGAGTGCCGCTCAGGCCCGCACCGCCCCTGTCACCACCCACCGGCCGGAGCGGGCCCGCAGCCACAACGTCACCAGCCGGACGCTCATCATCAACCCCGCGACCGTCCACCACAGTTCGGTCAGTCCGCCGCCCAACTCGGGCACCAGCAACGCCACCGGAGCGAACGCCGCCAACGTCACCAGCATCGCCCCGGCCAGATACGGACCGTCCCCCGCACCCATCAGCACCCCGTCCAGCACGAAGACCACGCCCGCCACCGGCTGGGTCAACGCCACCACCAGCAGCGCCGGCGTCAACTGCTCGATCACAGCGCCGTCCGACGTGAACAACGGCATGAACACCGGGCGCGCTGCCACCACAAGCGCCCCCAGCACCACCCCCGCGGCCACACCCCACTGCACCATCCGACGGCATGCCGCGCGCGCACCCTCCTCATCGCCCGCCCCGAGGAAACGTCCGATGATCGCCTGTCCCGCGATCGCGATCGCATCCAGCGCGAAAGCCAGCAACGACCAGAGGGTCAGAGCGATCTGATGCGCCGCGATGTCCGCGTCACCGAGCCGCGCGGCCACGGCCGTCGCGATCATCAGCACAGCACGCAGCGACAACGTACGGATCAGCAGCGGCGCCCCCGCCTGCGCGCACGCCCGGATACCCGCCACGTCCGGCCGCAGAGACGCGCCGTGCCGCCTCGCACCGCGCACCACGACGAACAGATACACGGCAGCCATCGCCACCTGCGCGAGCACAGTCCCCCAGGCGGAACCCGCGATGCCCAGACCGAATCCGTACACGAGCAGCACGTTCAGCACGGCGTTCGCTGAGAAACCGCCGACCGCCACGTACAGCGGAGTCTTCGTGTCCTGCAGGCCGCGCAGCACGCCCGTCGCCGCCAGCACGACGAGCATGGCGGGGATGCCCAGCGCGCTGATCCGCAGATACGTCACCGCGTGCGGCGCCGCGGTCTCCGACGTACCGAAGAGGTCGACGAGCGCGGGCGCACCCGGGAGCACGAGCAGGACCACGGCCGCACCGAGCAGCAACGCCAGCCAAATGCCGTCCATGCCCTGCCGGATGGCCGACGGAAGATCGTCGGCGCCGACGCGGCGGGCGACGGCGGCCGTCGTGGCGTAGGCGAGGAAGACGAAGATGTTGACGCCGGTCTGCAGGATCGCCGCGGCCACTCCGAGACCGGCGAGCTGAGGGGTGCCCAAGTGACCGACGACGGCGCTGTCCACCATGACGAAGAGGGGCTCCGCGACGAGTGCGCCGAAGGCGGGGAGCGCGAGTGCGACGATTTCGCGGTCGTGGCGCCGCGCAGTCGCACGGGTCTTGGCGCGGGTCTCGGCACGGGTGGTGGAGCGCGGGGCGGAGCGATCGGGCATGGGTTCGATTCAAGCATCCACAGGTAATGACTGCAAGTGGTCTTCATCTATTACGTGCGCGGGGCAGGCGTAAGGGTCGGTCAACTGTGCGCCATGCCGTGTAACGATCTCGGCCCCGATGCCGAATTTTTCTCCACGCACAGGCAGTGGACGCCATCGCAGCAGGTCAGAGTAGGTCGACGGACGGAGGCGGGTACTTCTCCACAGCACTGTCCCCCGAGCCGTACACAGCTTTCGCGGCCTTCTCCACAGGAAGTGCCGCGTCATCCACACCACCCTGTGGATAACCAGATTGGCTGACGTCACCAGCCGCCATAACGTGGGGCAGCGCGCGCCCACGTACCCCTCATCTACACCGTGGCCTCGACGCGCCGAAAGCGGAGTCGAGGGGCCCATTGTCAGAGCCGTGCCGTAAGAAAGAGGGGCACTGCGGCGAGGTCCGGTCGTGCTCGATCGCCGGACAGGGGAGGAGGTGGCCGGGGTGACCCAGCAACCCGAACACGTCGAGGACGTCTGGGCCGCGGACTCCAGCTCCCTGAGCGGCCAACAGCCGCGCACGGGCGAGCGGTTCCCCGTCGCCCGGCAGCGCCGCGGCGGCACCGGCGGACCCGGCGACAGCGGCCACGTGGAACAGCACGAACGCGGCGCGGACGCTGCGCCTCCCGCCCCCGCATCCTTCGAACGCGTCCCGCCGCAGGACCTTGAAGCCGAACAGTCCGTGCTCGGCGGCATGTTGCTCTCCAAGGACGCCATCGCCGACGTCGTCGAGGTCCTCAAAGGCCAGGACTTCTACCGCCCCGCACACGAACTCGTCTACCAGGCAGTCCTCGACCTCTACGCCAAGGGCGAGCCCGCCGACCCCATCACCGTCACCGCCGAACTCACCCGGCGCGGCGAGATCGGCCGAGTGGGAGGGCCCGGCTACGTCCACTCCCTGGTGCAGATGGTCCCCACGGCGGCCAACGCCGAGTACTACGCGGAGATCGTGCACGAGCGCGCGATCCTGCGAAGGCTCGTGGAGGCGGGCACCCGCATCACCCAGATGGGATACGCGGCGGACGGCGATGTGGATGAAATCGTCAACTCCGCCCAGTCGGAGATCTATTCGGTCACCGAAGCGCGCACGTCCGAGGACTACCTGCCGCTGGGCGACATCATGGAAGGCGCCCTCGACGAGATCGAGGCCATCGGCTCGCGCAGCGGCCAGATGACGGGCGTACCGACGGGCTTCACGGACCTGGACTCGCTGACGAACGGTCTGCACCCGGGCCAGATGATCGTCATCGCGGCAAGGCCTGCAATGGGC
>DATMEI010000870.1:0-9231 GCA_035556995.1 Streptomyces sp. | reverse complement strand
CACGCAGCTCCTCGATGCCCTGTCCTGTACGTGCAGAGACCGCGAGCGCACGGTTCTCGGCCCGCAACAGCCGCTCCAGCACAAGCTGTTCGGCCGCGTCCGCCTTGTTGACGATCACGATCTCGGGTACGTCCGACGCGCCCACGTCGCGGATCACCCCGCGCACTGCGGACAGTTGCTCCTCGGGAGTGGGATGCGAGCCGTCCACCACATGCACGATGAGATCGGCTTCGCCGACCTCCTCCATCGTGGAGCGGAACGCGTCCACGAGGTGGTGCGGCAGGTGCCGGACGAAGCCGACGGTGTCCGTCAGCGTGTGCAGCCGCCCGCTGGGGGTCTCGGCCTTGCGTACGGTCGGGTCCAGCGTCGCGAACAGTGAGTTCTCCACGAGGACGCCCGCACCGGTGAGGCGGTTGAGCAGCGAGGACTTGCCCGCGTTGGTGTAGCCGACGATCGCGACCGAGGGCACCTTGTTGCGGCGCCGCTCCTGCCGCTTGATGTCGCGGCCGGTCTTCATCTCCGCGATCTCGCGGCGCATCTTGGCCATCCGCTCGCGGATGCGCCGCCGGTCCGTCTCGATCTTGGTCTCACCGGGACCACGGGTGGCCATGCCGCCTCCCGCGGAACCGGAGCCACCGCCACCCATCTGCCGGGAGAGCGACTGGCCCCAGCCGCGCAGCCTCGGCAGCATGTACTGCATCTGTGCCAGCGCGACCTGCGCCTTGCCCTCCCGGGACTTGGCGTGCTGCGCGAAGATGTCGAGGATCAGGGCCGTACGGTCGACGACCTTGACCTTGACGACGTCCTCGAGGTGGATCAGCTGGCCGGGGCTCAGTTCACCGTCGCACACGACGGTGTCCGCACCGCTGGCGAGGACGATGTCACGCAGCTCCTCCGCCTTGCCGGAACCGATGTACGTCGCCGGGTCGGGCTTGTCACGCCGCTGGACGACGCCGTCGAGGACGAGCGCTCCCGCAGTCTCCGCCAGGGCAGCCAGCTCCGCGAGGGAGTTCTCGGCGTCCTGCGCGGTGCCGGAGGTCCAGACACCGACCAGCACGACCCGCTCGAGACGCAGCTGCCTGTATTCGACCTCGGTGACGTCCTCCAGCTCCGTGGAGAGACCCGCCACGCGGCGCAGGGCTGCCCGCTCGCTGCGGTCGTACTGGCCACCGTCACGCTCACCGTCGATCTCGTCACTCCAAGCAACGTCCTCTTCCATCAGGGCGTCAGCTCGACGGTCGGACTCGGCGACTCGCAGGCCATTGTTCGGAAGGGAGGAAGAGGGAGAGGAGAAGGTCATTGGATCCTTAACGTCGAAGGTGAAAGCGGGAGGACATAAGCCCTCCGGGTCTTGTCCCGAGACCCTGTCTGAAGAACGCCCGCCCGGTGGATTTGATTCCCGGACCCGGCCCCGCGAAGCGCTTCCTGCGGTGCCGAAATGGTGGCACGGCGGCTGCGCCCCGTCACCCGGTTTGTCAGCGGCCCGACCGCCAGCCGGGGTGGCCCGGCATCGACGGGGTCTTCTTGCCGTACAGCCAGTCCTTGAGGAATGTGGTCAGATTCTTCCCGGACACCTTGTTGACGAGGGAGATGTAGTCGTTCGTGGAGGCGTTCCCGTCGCGGTGCAGGGCGACCCATTCCCGCTGGAGGCGGTTGAAGCTGTCAGCGCCGATCTTCTCGCGGAGTGCGAAGAGCAGGACTGCGGAACCGTCGTAGACGCTCTTACGGAAGATGTCGGTCTTGTTGCCGGGTTTGGCGGCATGCAGCCTGGCAGGCGGCCCGAACTTCTTCCGCCAGGAGTCCGAGTTCTTGTACGCGTCCCGCGCCCGCGAGGTCAGCGACGGGCCGTTCCGCTCCGCGGCGTAGAGCCACTCGTACCAGGTGGCGTTGCCCTCGTTCAGCCACAGGTCGTCCCATCTGTGCGGGGAGACGCTGTCGCCGAACCACTGGTGCGCCGCTTCGTGCACCATGATCGATTCCTGGTACCAGGCGGGGCTCGCGGCGCCGGTGAACAGCTGTTTCTCGAAGAGCGAGAGCGTCTGGGTCTCCAGCTCGAAGCCCGTTTCGGCGTCGGCGATCAGCAGCCCGTAGGTCTCGAACGGGTAGCGGCCCAAGCGCCGCTCCAGCCAGGCCAGTTGTGCGGGGGTCCTGGCCAGCCACGGCTCCAGTTCCTTCCGGTCGCCGCGCGGCATCACGTCGCGCAGGGGCAGACCGTGCGGACCCTTCGTCCGGCGCACGTGCGAGCGGCCGATCGAGACCTGCGCGAGTTCGGTGGCCATCGGGTGGGCGAGCCGGTACGTCCACTCGGTGCGGGTGCCCTTGCGCTTCCTGCCCGTGAGCTCGCCGCCGGCGACCACCGTCAGTGTGCTTGGGGCGCTGACCCGGAAGGTGAAGCGGGCCTTGTCGGAGGGATGGTCGTTGCCGGGGAAGATGCGGTGTGCGGCATCCGCCTGGTTCGCCATGGCCAGCCCGTCCTTGGTGCGGACCCAGCCGCCCGTGGCGGCCGTCGGGCTGGTGTGCCGGACCTCGACGCGCATGCGCTCACCCCGGCGGACCGTCACGGCCGGGGTCACGACCAGGTCCTCCTTCACGTTCCGGTGCTGTGCGGTGCGTCCGTCGACGCGGACGGACTGCACCTTCCCGGAGGCGAAGTCGAGGTTGAAGCGCGGAAGTCCGCCCGCTGCGGTGACGTCGGCCTCGATCGTCGTACGTCCCGTGAGCGGCTCCGTGTTGTCGCCCGAGTAGCCGAAGGAGATGTCATAGGCGCGTACGTCGTACCCCGGGTTGCCGAGCTCGGGGAAGAGACGGTCGCCCACTCCCAGCGGTCCGGGTGCCGGCAGCGTGCCGCCGGCGAGTGCGAGGACGGTCACGGCGACGGCTGTGCACGTGCAGGCGTGACGGGCCTGCCGTGCCGCTCGGGGAGACGAGAAGTCCATGCCGTACTGCTATCCCTCCCGGATGGGCCGCAAGGGCGCCGCGACAGCGGCCCACTCGAAAGAGAATCCGGAGGGGGCGAGCAGCGACAGCCGCACGCGCCCGGCTGCCACCACGGGACCACGGGGCCACGGGGCCACGGCGGACTTCAGCGAGCGGGAAGCGGGCGCGCGGCCCGCGTGACGTCGTAGACGCCGGGGACGCGGCGCATCGCACGCATGAGGTCCGGAAGCCCGGCGGCGTCGGGGAGTTGCAGCGTGTACGTGTGGAGGACTCGCTGCTCACGCGGCGGTTCGACGTCGGCGGCGACGACGGCCGCCCCCTGCGCCGCGATGATCTCGGTCAGATCGGCCAGCAGATGCGGGCGGCCCAGCGCCTCGGCGCGCAGCGTCACGCGGCATCCCGACGCCCCCCGCTCCCAGCGCACCGGCACGGGACGCCGCCCCGTGGACGTCATGCGCGCGACTGCCTGACAGCCCTCGCGGTGCACGGTGACGGTGCCGCCCCGCACCGCGAATCCGATGACGGAGTCGGGCGGCACGGGCGTACAGCAGCGCGCCAGTCGCACGACGGCGTGCGGGTCCTCGGCGACGACGGAGGCGGCTGACTCCGGGACGCCCGCGTCACGGGCCGGGCCCGGGACCGGGCCGGTGCTCACGCCCGCCTCCGCGTGCCCCTCCCCGACCGTGACGGCCGAGGCCGAGGCCGAGGCTGAGGCTGAGGCTGAGGCCGCGGTTGCGGCTGCTGCCGGAGCCGCAGCAGTGCGGCGGGACGCGTCAGCGGTGGCTGCGCTGCCGCAGCCCACCGCCGTCAGCTCCGTCCCCGTTTCTGTCCCCGCCCCCGGCCTCAACTCCGCCTCGGCCGGGGCCGGATGGGCCGCCAGCCAGTGCCGGATAGCGATACGGGCAGCCGGAGTACGGGCGTGCTGCAGCCACTCGGGCGAGGGCCCGGAGGGGGCCGAGGCGGTGGGCTCCAGGAAGAGCTGCAGGGCGTCGCCGTCGCGCAGAACCGTACTGAGCGCCGTCAGCCGTCCGTTGACGCGCGCGCCGATGCAGCGGTGTGCCGCCTCGCCGTAGCGCGCATAGGCCGCGTCGACACACGACGCTCCCGCGGGCAGCGGCAGCGCGCCGCCGCTGGGCGCCGCGGCGGCTCCCGGAGAGGCGCAGTAGACGGTGATCTCACGGTCCTGCGCCAGTTCGTCGCGCAACTCCGACCAGAAGGTCTCGGTGTCCGTGGCGTGGCTCTGCCACTCCAGAAGGCGGGAGAGCCAGCCGGGGCCGGGCTCGCCTGCCCCTTCGCTCTCGCCACCGGACGGTCCGCCGTGCGGATCGCCGAGAGCGATCACACCGGCCTCGGCGATGCGGTGCATCTGCCGTGTCCGCACGAGGACTTCGGCCACGCTGCCTTCCTCGTCGGCGATCGCCGTGTGCAGGGACTGGTAGAGGTTGAACTTCGGTGCGGCGATGAAGTCCTTGAACTCGGCGACGATCGGCGTGAAGCAGGTGTGGAGTTCACCGAGGACCGCGTAGCAGTCCGCGTCCTCCTCGACCATGATCAGCAGCCGTCCGAAGTCGCTCGGCCCGAGCTCTCCGCGTTTCAGACGGAGCCGGTGCACGGAGACGGTGTGGCGTGGCCGGATCAGGACCTGCGCGATGATGCCCGCTTCCCGCAGCACTCGTCGTACGGACGTCGCCACCCCCGTGAGCGGGTCGGGCTCTTGAGCGTGCTCGGCGATCAACTCACGGGCGAGTGTGTGCTCTTCGGGGTGCAGGATGGCGAAGACGAGGTCTTCCAGCTCGGATTTGAGCGCCTGCACGCCCAGCCGTTCGGCGAGCGGAATCAGCACGTCCCGCGTCACTTTGGCGATGCGGACCTGCTTCTCGGGTCGCATCACACCGAGGGTGCGCATGTTGTGCAGCCGGTCGGCGAGTTTGATCGACATCACGCGGACATCGTTGCCAGTGGCCACGAGCATCTTGCGGAACGTCTCCGGCTCGGCTGCGGCGCCGTAGTCGACCTTCTCCAGCTTGGTGACGCCGTCGACCAGGTAGCTGACTTCCTCGCCGAACTCCTTGCGTACCTGCTCCAGCGTGACGTCGGTGTCCTCGACCGTGTCGTGCAGCAGAGAGGCCGTCAACGTGGTGGTCTCCGCGCCCAGTTGGGCCAGCAGCAGCGTCACGGCCAGCGGGTGCGTGATGTACGGATCGCCGCTCTTGCGCATCTGACCGCGGTGCGATGACTCCGCCAGTACATAAGCACGGCGCAGGGCGGCCAGATCGGCGTGGGGATGGTGGGCCCTGTGCACCTTGGCGACGTGCTCGATGGCGTCGGGGAGGCCGTCCCGTCGCGGCGTCTGCCCCAGCAGGGCCGCGTGACTGAGCCTCCGCAGACTCCTCATGGGCACCTCCCGCTGACGCAACGCCCCGGCCAGGCCCGGGCCTGTGATGGTACCGACCCCAGCACATGCGGATGACCGGGTCCCGCGCAGCGTGAAACGGATCACCCCTTCGAGGGACGTTTGAAAGCAAGGGAGTTCACCAGTGCGCTTTTGCGCGGACCGTCTGGCGCGTACGCGCTACGCGTGCAGCCACTCGGGATCGATGACGCCCTCGGCGACGATCACTGCGGGGCCCGCCATCTCGATCTCGCCGTCGGCCCGTTCGGTGATCACCAGTTGCCCGCCGGGCACGTCCACGGTGTAGGTCGCGGGCACACCGTCGGCCGCGGGGTCCAAGCCGTCACGTCGCGCAGCGGCGACCATCACGGCGCACGCGCCCGTGCCACAGGACCGCGTCTCCCCCGAGCCGCGTTCGTGCACGCGCATCGCGACATGGCGCGGGCCGCGGCCGACCACGAACTCGACGTTCCTACCGTCCGGGTAGGCAGCCGCCGGCTCGACCTCCGGAGCGTCCAACAGCCTTCCCGCGTGGGCGAGATCGGCTACGAAGGCGACGGCGTGCGGATTGCCCATGCCGACGTGCAGTGCGGGCCAGTCGCGTTCACCGACACGCACGGTGACCTCGCCGCCGGGGAGTACCGCGGAGCCCATGGCGACGGTGATCTCGCCGCCGTCCTCCGCGAGATGCGTCCGCCGCACTCCGGCCCTGGTGGCTACGGCCACCTCCCCCGCCTTGGCCAGCCCGGCGCGCTCCAGATAGCGCACGAAGACCCGCACGCCGTTGCCGCACATCTCCGCGACCGAGCCGTCCGCGTTGCGGTAGTCCATGAACCACTCGGCGTCCTCGGCCATCAGCCCGGCCTCCGGGTGGGCTGCGGACCGTACGACGCGCAGCAGTCCGTCACCGCCGATCCCGGCCCGCCGGTCGCACAGCCGCGCGACCGTCTCGGGGGACAGTTCGAGGGTGCCGTCGGGATCGGGAAGGATCACGAAGTCGTTCTCGGTGCCGTGCCCCTTGAGGAACGGCACGGGCTGTGCGCTGGTCATGTCCCCGATCGTACGGGAGGAGGGCTCGGCGCTCCCGTTCGCGCCGAAGGGCCCCAGCCCTGAGAACTCGGACCTCGGCCCGCAGACCTCAGCGCAGTCTGGCGACGCGCCAGATGGCGAGGACCACGACGGTGCCGACGATCACGGTGTACAGCAGCACGACCCGCCAGTCCGTACGGTCGCCCGAGCCCCGTGCGGGCAGCCCCGGCCAGGTCAGGCCCACGCGCCGTGCGGCCATCACGCCCCATCCCGCCGCACAGCCGCAGATCAGCAGACCGAGCATGGAGACGACGGCGCCCGTACCGCCGCCGGGCTCGAAGGCGAGCGGGAAGGCGAACATCAGCGAGCCGAGCGCGCTCAGGGTCACGATGGGAGCGAGCTGCCACAGCCGCAGTTTCCGCGGCGGACGCAGTTCCTGCGGCTCCACCGGGGTCTCGTCGACGGCAGGCGGACCGTCCGCGTCGTCGCGGTCATCGCGGTCGTCACGCCGGTCGCTGAGCTCGCGCTCGCGGCCGCTCTCGCCGCCGTCCTCCACGATGCCGTCCGCGACGGAACCACCGTTGCCGTTGGGCACGTCTCCGGTACTGCCGTCGAGGTTCGTGAGGTCTCCGAGAGGTCCAGCAGCCCCGGCACGCTCAACATCCTCGACGGCGGTCTCCTCACTGTCACGAGGGCCGGCCTCCATCGCCACCCGCCCTCCCAACTACGGCTGCAGGCTCCGAACGATGGTCGATGATGGCACGCCGTTGTGGCCTCGACGGACGCGCAGGGCGTCCCGATGCCATCACGTGATCAGGCTGTGACCGCTTCTTCCAGCAGAGCCAGTGCTTTTCCGGTCAGTTCCGCCCTGTCCGATTCCGCACCGCTCAGCCAGTGGACGCGCGGGTCGCGGCGGAACCACGAATCCTGGCGGCGTGCGAAGCGTTTGGTGGCGCGCACCGTCTCCTCACGCGCCTCCTGTTCGGTGCACTCACCTGCGAGCGTCGCGAGCACCTGCTGATAACCCAGTGCACGCGAAGCCGTACGCCCTGTGCGCAGCCCCGCCGCTTCCAGTGCGCGCACCTCCGCGACCAGTCCTGCCTCCCACATCCGGTCGACGCGGGACGCGATCCGCTCGTCGAGCTCGGGGCGTGCTACATCGACGCCGAGCTGAACGGTGTCGTAGACCGCCTTGTGGCCGGGCAGATTGGCGGTGAACGGCCGCCCTGTGATCTCGATGACCTCCAGCGCCCGCACGATGCGGCGGCCGTTGCTGGGCAGAATGGCGCGCGCGGCCTCCGGATCGGCCTCCGCCAGCCGGGCGTGCAGCACTTCCGAGCCCTCGGCCCCGAGCTCTCCCTCGAGCCGCGACCGTACGGCCGGATCCGTGCCGGGGAACTCCATGGCGTCGATCGCGCCCCGTACGTACAGCCCCGAGCCGCCCACCAGGACGGGGACGCGGCCGGCCGCGCGGAGCCTGTCGATCTCGGTGCGGGCCAGCCGCTGGTACTCGGCGACGCTGGCCGCGACGGTGACGTCCCAGATGTCCAGCAGACGGTGCGGGACGCCCTCGCGCTCCCCGCGCGTCAGTTTCGCCGTGCCGATGTCCATGCCGCGGTAGAGCTGCATCGAGTCCGCGTTGATCACCTCGCCGCCCAGGTGACGGGCGAGGGCGACGCCCAGGTCGGACTTGCCTGCGGCGGTGGGACCGACGACGGCGACGACCGGAGGGACGCTGCGGCGGGGCGGGGGAACGGCAGAGGGAGTCACGCCGTCAGTGTCGCAAACCCCCCGCAGGCCCCCGCACCCCGAATGAGCGACGTGACGCCCCCGTTCCGGGTTCGTTGCCTGTTGCGAGGGTCCCAGAGCCGATTTCCGGGACGGTGCGGCCCGAGGCGCGGGGAGGGCTGCCTCCCGGAGCGCCGGATCGCGGCCACGAGTAAGGTCAGGAGTGTAGTTAATGGGCGTCTTTGCAAGACTTCTGCGCCGTTCTTCCGGTACACCGCGGAAGCCGGCCGCCGGCGCCGCCGAGACCGCTGCTGCAAATGCGGGTGAGGTGGCGAAGGAAGAGGAGGTCAAGGCTGCGACCGGGTCCGGGGAGTCCGAGTCCGAGGACATCGGCATCCCGAAGCAGCAGTCCGCCGAGGAAGTGGCCGACAGCGAAGCCGCTGACGACGCCCGTAAGTGAATTGCCGCTCAGGCACACCGGACAGAAGGAAGGTGGCCACCATGGGCTTCATGGACAAGGTCAAGGGCATGCTGAGTCAGCACAGCGACAAGGTGTCCAGAGGGGTCGACAAGGCCGGAAAGATGGCCGATTCGAAGACCAAGGGCAAGTACAGCAATCAGATCCGGACCGGCACCCAGAAGGCCAAGGAGCAGGCAGAGAAGCTCGGCCGTCAGGGAGGCGGCGGCCACGGTGGCGGCAAGGGCAGCGGGAAGGGGCCCGGCGGGGCCTGACCGACTGACCGGCCGCCTCCGCGCGGCCCGTCCGAGCCGTCACCGGGAGCGCAGCGCATCCGCGCCCGACAGACGGCCCCGGCACACGTGGGCGTGTGTCCGCCGGATCACCGGCGGGCACACGCCTCTCGCGTTGTGTACGGGGCGCCGGGAGCGCCCGCGCCCGGGTCGGCGGGGTCAGCCCCAGCAGGCGACGAGATAGCCGACGCCGTACGGGGCGTCGTCGTACAGCAGCCGGCCTTCGAGCCCGCCTTCGTTCCGGCTTCCGGTCCGGCTTTCGTTCCGGCTCCCGGTTGCGCCTCCGGTTGCCGCACCCGCCAGCACCTGCCAGCACGCGCGTCCTGAAGCACCCAGCTCGTACGCCAACTCCTCGTCCAGCGCGAGCAGTCCGCCGGCGTCCGCGTTCTCCAGCG
>DATMEI010000869.1:0-5707 GCA_035556995.1 Streptomyces sp. | reverse complement strand
CGAGATCGAGCTGCTGGACGACCTGGAGAACCAGGTCGAGGACCCCGATCTGCTCAAGGGGCTCTTCCACGTAGACCATCTCGCCACCCGCATCCGCCGCCACGCGGAGAACCTCGCGGTGCTCGGCGGCGCCGTCTCCCGCCGCCAGTGGAGCCGTCCGGTCACCATGACCGAAGTGCTGCGCTCCTCCATCGCGGAGGTCGAGCAGTATCCCCGGGTGAAGCTGGTGCCTCCGATCGAGGGCACACTCCGCGGTCACGCCGTGGCCGACGTCATCCACCTCCTGGCCGAACTCGTAGAGAATGCAACGGTGTTCAGCGCACCGCAGACGCAGGTGCTGCTGCGCGCGCAGCATGTGACGGCCGGTCTCGCCATCGAGGTCGAGGACCGCGGCCTGGGCATGACGGCCTCCGAGCAGAACCGCATGAACGCCGTGCTCTCCGACCCCGAACGCATCGACGTCGGGGAGCTGCTCCAGGACGGGCGGATCGGCCTGTTCGTGGTCTCCGCGCTCGCCCAGCGGCACGGCATCGTCGTACAGCTGCAGAGCAACATCTACGGCGGTATCCAGGCGGTGCTTGTGCTGCCGCGCGAGGTGCTCGGCGAGGATCCGGGAGCCGCCTCACAGCAGGGGGCCGACGGCACCGCGGCGCCGCGCGCCGCGAGCCCGGCCGCTTCGGGCGGGGGCACTGCGAGCGTGGGCGCCGCGGTGACCGGGGCCAACGACACCACAGAGCTTCCGCGCGTACGGGCCGAGGCCCAGGAGAGCACGCAGCTGCCGGTCCCCGAACCGGCCGGGATGATCCCGTCCCAGGCCGCGGCCCGGCAGCCACAGCCACAGGCACAGCCACAGCACCAGGTACAGCCACAGCCCCAGCCACAGCCCCAGCATCAGGCACAGTCCCAGCACCAAGTGCCTCCCCGTCCTCAGGCGGATGAGGTCGCCCCCTCACCGCAGCCGGGCCCTCAGCCACCCCTTCAGTCCCGCCTCCCGCGCCGTGCCCCCTCCTCCGGAGCGCCGAACGGGGAGCGTCCCGAACTGCCCAAGCGCCGCCGTCAGGAAAACCTCGTCCCCGAACTCCGCGAGACCCCTGCCACGCGCGGCGATGATTCCGGCTCTGCGGAATGGGACGAGGCGGCTCAGGGGCACGACCCCGGTCTGATGGCCGCATTCCGGCGCGGTACGAGCCTTGCCGAGGACGCCGACGGCAACAACGACGCCCCCCGCCCCGCCAGTTAGGTACCTGCGGTGGACCTTCTCTCCCGGCCTACGGCCAGGGGTACCCCGGTCGGCCTTCGGCCCCGGGTGCCCCGGAATACGTCCATGCGCCTGCGGTTCCACGTACCCGACGCCGCGGGCTTGTCTCCAGGAATCCACCGGACAGGGCCTCGCACTGCCCCGTCCCCGCCCGCTCTGCGGTACCCGCCCTGAAGGAGAAGAACGCGATCATGGTGAGCGAAGCACCCATCGGACACACGACAGATCTCTCCTGGCTGCTGACCGGACTCGTCCAGCGCGTACCCCACACGCGCAGTGCGCTGCTGCTGTCCTCGGACGGCCTGGTGAAGGCTGCACACGGCCTCGACACGGACACCGCCGACCACATGGCCGCGCTCGCGTCCGGGCTGTACTCGCTGGCACGCAGCGCCGGTGTGCGGTTCGGGGACGGCGGTGAGGTGCGTCAAGTGGTGGTCGAGCTCGACACGTCGCTGCTCTTCGTCTCAACTGCGGGACAGGGCGCCTGTCTTGCCGTGCTCGCGGGGCGTGAATCGGATGCGGCCGTACTCGGGTACGAGATGGCGATGCTCGTCAAGAGCGTCCGCCCGTATCTGGGCACACCGGCCCGTCAGCCGGCTCACTGAGGCGGCCGGATGAGACAGGAACCGTTAGAGGGGCCGTGGCTCGACGACGACGCCGGGCGGCTGATCCGCCCGTACACCGTCAGCAACGGACGTACGAAGCCCACGGCACAGTTCGACCTGCTGACCATGGTCATGGCCACCGGGCAGCGCCCGAACAACTACCTGGGCCCCGACCACAGCCATGTGCTGCAACTGTGCGGCGGCCCCGTCTCCGTGGCCGAGGTCGCAGCCCAGATCGCCCAGCCCGCAGTCGTCGCCAAGGTGCTGCTCTCGGACCTGGTGAGCTGTGGAGCGATCACCTCGCGCGCTCCGGGACGAGCGCCGCTCAGTTCCAACCCGACCGATCGAGACCTGCTGGAGGCGGTGCTGGATGGGCTCCGTAAACGACTCTGAGGTGAGCCGTGCCGATCCGTTCCCGACCGCGCTGAAAATCCTCATCGCCGGGGGCTTCGGTGTCGGCAAGACCACGTTCGTCGGCGCCGTGAGCGAGATCGAGCCGCTCAGTACGGAGGAGCTGCTCACCCAGGTCAGCGCCGCGACCGACAGTCTGGAAGGGGTCGAGGACAAGGCGACCACCACCGTCGCGATGGACTTCGGCCGTATCACGCTCAGCGCCTCACACATGCTCTATCTCTTCGGCACGCCGGGCCAGGAGCGCTTCTGGTTCATGTGGAACGAACTGTCCGAAGGTGCGCTGGGCGCGGTGGTGCTCGCCGACACCCGGCGGCTCGAACACTGCTTCGCCGCCGTGGACTTCTTCGAACGGCGCGGCATCAGCTTCATCGTCGCGGTCAACGAGTTCGACAACGGCTACCGGTACGAGCCCGACGAGGTGCGCGCGGCGATCGATCTCAAGCCCGATGTGCCGGTGGTGCTCTGCGACGCCAGACAGGCCAGCTCCGGCACGCAGGTTCTCGTCTCACTCGTCCAGCATCTGATCAATACAAGGAGCTCCCATGGCACCGATGTCGTTTGACCCCACCAGCCACCTGCTGCTCACACCTGAGGACGCCGATGCGCCCAACAGGGTGGTGCGGCTGCGGGAGTTGGGCCTCGGCGACGCCCCTGTGCCGGAGTTCGACGACTTCGCACGCCATCTGGCGCGGGTCACCGGCGCTCCGTACGCCATGGTGAACTTCATCGACGAGGACCGTCAGTACTTCGCCGGTCTCTACGCTCCGGGGGCCGACCAGGCCGTCGAGCTGGACCCGTCGGCGAACGCGGGCACGTCCGTCGGCCGGGTCATGGGACGCGACCACGGCTATTGCCCGCATGTCATCGTGCGGCGCAAGGCGCTGGTGCTGGAGGACGTCTGCGACTATCCGCGCTTCGCCGGGAACCCCGTCGTGGACGAGATCGGCATCCGCTCCTATCTCGGCGCGCCGCTGATCGACCGCACGGGCATGGCGCTGGGCACGGTGTGCGTGGTCGACCAGGAGCCTCGGCCGTGGGGGAGGCAGGGGCTGGAGACGATCAAGTCGATGGCTGCGGATCTGGTGGAGCAGATCCACCGGCGGGAGCACCACGGCTCCTGAGGGACGGGCCCGGGTCTGCTCAGCGGACAGCGACCCCGCCTGCTCTGCAGACGGGGCCCCCGCCGGGCCGGCTTCTGGTCAGCCGGCGGGGTGGGACTCGCACTGTACGAGCTCGCTGAGCCGCTGGGACCAGGAGCCCTTCGCCGTGCCGAGGGCGACCTCGCCCAGGCGCAGCCGCTGGATGTCGGAGGTGCCTGCGGGGGCGAAGATGTGGTGGGCGTCGCGCAGATATCGCTCCACGGGCCGGTCGGTGAACAGGCCGCAGGCGGCGTGGACTTCCATCGCGTCACGGGCGGAGTCCAGGGCGAACTCCACGTTCACCAGCTTGGCGTTCATCAACTCCGCGTCGCACTGCTGGCCTTGGTCGAGGAGATGCACGGCGTGGTACGCGGCGAGACGGGCGGTCATCAGCCGGGACTGCATCTGACCCAGCTTGAGCTTGATGGAGCCCAGATCGGCCAACGGGGCGCCGTAGCGGCGGCGTTCGGCACAGAAGGCTGTCGTCTCGTCCAGGATGGCCTGGTGAATGCCGAGGGAGACGGCGGTGAGGTTGGCGCGTCCGTACAGAACGCTGGAGGAGTAGGCCACGGCGAGACCTTCGCCCTCCTCGCCGAGGCGATTGGCCACGGGGACACGGCAGTTGTCGAAGTTCAGCTCGCCGAAGCTGAAGCCGTGCAGGCCCATGGCGGGGCGCTGCGCGCCCAGTGAGAAGCCGGGAGTGCCGGACTCCACGAGGAAGGCGGTGAGGCCCTTCGAGCCCGGCCCGGTGCGTACCACGACGCCGTGCAGGTCTCCGACGTGGCTGTTGCCGACGTAGACCTTGCTGCCGTTGAGGATGTAGTGGTCTCCGTCGCGTACGGCGGAGCTCGTCATTCCGAGTACGTGGCCGCCGGAGCCGGTTTCTGTCACGGCTATGGTCGGCAGGCAGTCACCGGAGGCAATTGCCGGGAGCCACGTTTTCTTTTGCTCTTCGTTGCCGAAGTGAAGAATCTTGGCGACGCCGAGCTGTGATGCCTGCACCATGGCGCCCATCGCGCCGCTCACTCTGGACAGTTCCTCGATCACCACCGTCTTGCCGAGATGACCTACGCCCATGCCTCCGTATCCGGGGGGCACCGTGGCGCCGATCCAGCCCTGGCGGGCGATCAGACGGGAGAGTCCGACGGAGGCGGTGCGGGTGGCCTCCATCTCGTCTATCCGGGGGCTGACCTCGCGCTTCGCGAACTCCCGGACCGCCGTGCGTAACTGCTCGTGGCGTTGGTCCGTGAAGTAGCGTTCCATGACGAGCCCTTCTCCGCGGTTGACTCCGCTTCCGGTTGGGCGGAGGTCGGTCATCGGCAGCTGTCCCGCCCCTGGCATAGGCCGACTGCAATATCGTCCATTGTCCAGCAGTCACTTCAAGATCAATTAGCTGTTTTGGCTGAAACCCTCCCTCTTGCAATCTCAACGTGGCCGTGCGGAACGGGATGTGGCGCTGCCGACCGGCTGGAGCACCTGCGGATGCCCCAGCAGCATCACCCACTGGCATAGCACCACTACCGCTCGCAGTCATCAATTCCGGCTGATTGGCGGCAAGTCGACACGGGAGGATCCAAAAAGGATCTGTGTGGATCGGTGAGCAATCGTTGAACTGTGTATCGGTTTGAGCTGGGCTCATACCGTTCCACCACACTCGTCCGACGCCCGGTGTGCGGCCTGGGGCGAGGCGAAGGGGCAAGGGGGAGTGACGGCGGCGTCCGGCCGACGGCGCAGCCGTTCGTGGCCCCGGCGTGCGCGGCGCCCGCGCCCCGAGGGCCGAGAGGGCCCGCACTGTGCGGCTCCGCTGAGGCAGCTCAACCGGGGTGCGAGGTGGCTTGAACTGTGCGATGAGCAGACGAAGTACGTAGACGGCGAGACGGCCCGGCCCGCACATGCGGTACGCGGAACTGCCCTTTCTCCCCGCCCCGCGTGGACAGGACACCCCCCGCCCCGTCGTCCGGTCGCCTCCTTCACGCCGTCAGCACCGGACAGTACGGTTACCGTCTGCGAGCGATCAGGAACGAGCCGAGGAGGCGGACACCGTGGGCGGCGTACGGCAGGACCACACGACGGCGGCGGACGGCACACAGATCGCCACCTGCACCTGGCTCCCGGACGATGCCGAGGGCGCGGGAAACGTCCCGCGGGCTCTCCTCCAGATCGCGCACGGCGCCGCCGAACACGCCCACCGCTACGACCGGTTCGCCCGCTTCCTCGGCCGCTTCGGCTACACGGTGGTCGCCTCCGACCACCGCGGCCACGGCGCCACAGCGGCGAACACGGGTGGCTAC
>DATMEI010000868.1:0-3912 GCA_035556995.1 Streptomyces sp. | reverse complement strand
CATCTGGAGGGGGAGAAGCAGCGGCTGGAGCACACTCACGTCCTCGAGGGCACGTACCAGCCGGGCTGCGGTCCGGTGGACCTCGGCTCGGGGAAGATCATCATCGCGTTGGAAGACCAGCATGCGGTGCTCCCGGCCCGTCCGGAGCTGGAGGACGAAGCAGAGTCGGACGAACCCGGCGGGGACGACCCGCCGGACTGACCAGCCCAGCGCCCGACATCCGCGCCGACCGCGAACCGCGGCCACCACGTCGCGCGGGTGCGCCGCCCGCGACCTGAACGAAGGCCCGGCCCGCAGGGGCTGGGCCTTTCGCCGTCCGCGGCGGATCCCCATCGCCGCGGATCCCGCCCGGGATGCGCGCCCCTCAGCCCGCCGCTTTCGACGCGTCCGCCTCGTCGAGCAGCCGCAGGCGGTGCGCCATGGCTGCCGCCTCACCTCGCCCGTCCACTCCCAGCTTCGCCAGGATGTTGGACACGTGCACGCTCGCCGTCTTGGGCGAGATGAAGAGCTGTTCCGCGATCTGCCTGTTGCTGCGACCCGCGGCGACCAGGCGGAGTACGTCCTGTTCGCGGTGAGTGAGTCCGAAGGTTTCCGCCGCCGCAGCAGCCGGTACCGGTGCCGGAGCCGCAGCCGCAGCCGCAGCCGACGACGGTGCCGCGGCCTGTGCCGGGAAGCCCCCTCCGTCACCCTGGCTCCGGCCGTCGGCCGCCGCCGCCCTGGCCGCGGATACCGGGCCCGCCGTCACCTGTACGGGCCTGCCAGCGCTTCCGCCCCAGCCGTCGGCGGGAGCGGCCGGCAGCGGCAAACGCGTCCGCAGCGCCAGCTGTTCGACCTCCAGGCGCAGCGGTTCGGCGCCGAGCCGCAGCGCCACCGCGTACGCCGCGGTGAGCAGTTCCTTCGCGCGCACCCGACCCGTACGCGCCGCCTCCGCGCGGGCCGGCCCCTCCTCACCGTGAGCGGCAGCGCTCAGCAGCGCCTCCGCCCAGCGCTGCCGGGCCTGGGCCAGGAGGTACGGGCGCTCGAGGGCTTCGAAGGCGCGCGCGGCCTCCTCCCACGCCGCGGGCACCATCTGCCCCTCCGCGCGGGCGAGTTCCGCGCCGACCAGCAAGGAGTAGGCCTGCCAGACCGGCGCCGGGTGCGGCATGCGGCGTACCACCGTGTGCAGCTCCGCCAGCAGATCGGCCCGTCCCTCCACCGCTGCGGGAAGGCCGCGCAGCGTTGACTCGTGGACGACTGCGGCGTGCAGCAACGGCCACGCGTAGCGGTGCATGCCCGGCGGGAAACCCGCCTTGAGCGCCGCCCTCAACTCCGCCCGGGCGCCCGCGAAATCGCCGCGCCCGGCCGCCAGCACCAGCGCATAGTGCCGGAGCTGGACGGCGGCCTGCGGCGAAGCCGCACGGCTGCCCATCACCTCGCGGGCCGCCACCACGGTGGCCTCCAGAGCGTTCAAGTCACCCCGGCCGAACGGCAGGTGGGCCTTCATCAGGGCGGCCCAGCCGCGAGTGTCCGCCGAACGCGCCGTGGCTGCCGCCTCGTCCGTCAGCCGGGCGGCCTCGGCCCACTCCCCCATGACGTAGTGCGATTCGGCCTGGTTCGCGAGCGCGAACGAACGCATCTCGTGGCGTCCGTGAACGGCTGCTCCTTCGGCGGCTCGTGCCGCCGCCGCCGCTGCTTCGCTGGAGCGGCCCATGGATTCCAGCTCGGTCGCGATGTTGATGTCCGCCCGGACGACGACACCCAGCGCGCCGGCCGCCAGGGCCTGTTCGCGTGCCTGTCTCATCTCGGCGAGGCCCGCGTCGAGGTCCCCGGACTCCGCCGTCAGTATGCCGAGCGTGGTGCGTGCCTGCAGTTCGATCGTGGTGGCGCCCACCACGCGGGCCAGCTCGACCGCCCGTACGGCAGTGCTCATGGCGTCGATGCCGGGACGGTGCATCATGCCCCAGCCTGCCGCGCTCGCCAGCACGTCCGCGTGGACGGCGGACGGCGGCAGGCCGCGCACCAGCTCCTGCGCACGGCCGATCTCGTCCCAGCCGTCGCCGCGGCCCAGCGCCTCCACGATCTGGGAGCGCTTGACCCGGAACCATGCGGCACGCAGCGGGTCCTCGGCCTCATCGAGCAGATCGAGGGCGCGTTTGGTGAGGGCGAAGGCACGCTCCGCGTCACCGCCGGTGCGCGCGGCCACGACCGCCTCGGCCAGCACGTCCATGAAGTAGAGGGACTCGGCCTCCGGTTCCTCCGCGCACCCCGGATAGACCTCGGCCTCGTCGATGGGCCGCAGCCGCGCCAGTACGTCCGCCGGGACCTCGTGCCACAACTCGATGGCACGCTCCAGCAGTTGATGCTGCTCCGAGAAGGCGTGCCGCCGGCGCGCCTCTACGGCTGCGGCGAGCACCACGGGCAGCGCCTTGGCGGCGTCCCGGCCGTGGTACCAGTAGTGCGCGAGGCGGGTCGTGCACTGTTCCGCCCGTACGAGCCCCGGTGCGGCCTCAAGAGCCTGCGCGTAACGGCGGTTGAGACTCGCGGCCTCCCCCGGCAGCAGGTCCTCGCTGACGGCTTCGCGCAGCAGGGCGTGACGGAAGCGGTAGCCGTCGCCGTCGGCGGTCGGCAGCAGGACGTTCGCGCCGACGGCCGCGCGCAGAGCGTCGAGCAGCTCCTCCTCGGGCATTCCGCACACGTCGGCCAGCAGCGCGTGCTCGACGGCCGATCCGCCCTGCGCGGCGATCCGCAGCACCCGCTGTACGTGCTCGGGCAGCGCCTCGACACGGACGAGCAGCAGATCGCGCAGGGAGTCGCTGATGCCGCACGTGGCGCAGTTGGCCGTGAGCTCCTCGACGAAGAAGGGGTTGCCTTCGGAGCGTTCGAAGATGACCTGCGCCTGCTCGGGGTCGGGCTCGGAGACGCCCTGGATACCGGCGATCTGGGCGTGCACCTCCATCCGGCTCAGGCGCGGGAGTTCGACGCGCCGCACCGTACGCAGCCGGTCCACCTCGGCGAGGAAGGGACGCAGCGGATGGCGGCGGTGGATGTCGTCGGCGCGGTACGTCGCCAGCACCAGCAGCCGGGAGGTCTGCACCGACCGGTAGAGGTAGCCGAGGAGTTCGCGGGTGGAGCGGTCCGCCCAGTGCAGATCCTCCAGTGCGAGCACGACCGTACGGCCCGTGGCCAGGCGTTCCAGCAGCTGTGCCGTCAGCTCGAAGAGCCGGGCACGGCCGTCCTCCTCGTCGAACGCTTCGGCCCGCGCCGCTGCGGGGCTGCCGGGGGCCGGTGCGAGGTCCGGCAGCAGGCGCGCCAGGTCTGCCTCCCTGCCGGAGACGGCGGCGGCCAGCTCAACATCGCCCAGGGAGCGGTGCAGACCGCGCAGCGCGGTGGCGAAGGGGGCGAACGGCAGCCCGTCCGCGCCCAGTTCGAGACAGCCGCCGACGGCGGTGACGGCTCCGGCGGCGCGGGCGACGCTCAGGAACTCCTCCAGAAGCCGGGTCTTGCCGACTCCGGCCTCACCGCCGAGCAGCAACGCCTGCGGCTCGCCCGCGTCGGCGCGGGCGAGCGCATCTGTGAGCAGCGTCAGCTCGTCCTGGCGGCCGACGAAGACTGGGCTGACGGCGGAGTTGTCGGGCACGTCGCCAAGCATGACACCGACGGCGGACATCGCGGCAGGTGATTTCTCCCGGGCTATCCGCGGTGCCCCCGGTATCCGCGGTGTCCCCCGTGTCCGCCGCTTCCCTTGCGGTGCGGCGGCGGCAAACCCGGAAGCCGGCCTCACGCGGCGGAGGACCAGTTCTGCCGTGCCTTCCGGGCCCGGCTGTCCGCCTCCTCCCGGCGCTTGCGTGCGCGGCTGCTCCCGCTGAACTCACGGGCCCTGCGCGCCGCGGCGGCCTGGTGGCGCAGGTCGGCGATACGCAGGAGTGCGGCCTC
>DATMEI010000867.1:0-4776 GCA_035556995.1 Streptomyces sp. | reverse complement strand
GATACCGGAAGAGACGGTTGAGGAGTGGACCGTTCCGGAGCAGGGTGTCTCCCCGTACCCCGAGGAGAGGACGCCTCATGACTCCAGAGCCGACCACACCGCCGACTCCGCCCGGCCAGGCGACGACCGGCCCCCGCACGCTGCCTCCCTTCCGTGCCGACCACGTGGGGAGCCTGCTGCGCCCCTCCGTCCTGAAGGCCGCGCGGGAGGACCACGCCGCCGGGAACCTGGACGCGGCCGGACTGCGGGCCGCCGAGGACGAGGCGGTGCGCGAGGTCGTCCGGCTTCAGGGGGAAGCGGGGCTGCGGGGCGCGACCGACGGGGAGTTCCGGCGCCAGTCCTGGCACATGGACTTCATCTACGCCCTCGGCGGCATCAACAAGGTCATGGACGAGAACCTGCGCGTCCAGTTCCACAACGAGGACGGCGACATCGAGTTCGCGCCGCCGTCCGCCCATGTGGACAGCCGGGTGGGGCTGGAGGAGACGATCTTCGGTGACGCGTTCGCCTTCCTGCGGGAGACGGTCGCGGACGGGGTGACGCCGAAGCTGACCATTCCCTCGCCGAGCATGGTGCATTACAGGGGCGGTCGTGCCGCTATCGACGAGACCGTCTATCCGGACATGGAGTCGTTCTGGACGGACCTCACCGCGGCGTATGCGGCGCAGGTGCGCGGCGTGTACGACCTGGGGTGCCGCTACCTTCAGCTCGACGACACCAGCCTCGCGTATCTCAACGACCCCGAACAGCGCCGTCACGTCGCGGACATCGGCGGCGACCCGGAGCACCAGCACGAGACCTACATCGCCAACATCAACCGTGCGCTGGCGGACCGTCCGGACGATCTGCGTGTCACCACCCACATGTGCCGGGGCAACTTCGCCTCGTCGTGGGTGGCTTCGGGCGGGTACGACTTCGTCGCCGAGGCGCTGTTCGGCGGGCTGAACGTCGACGGGTTCTTCCTGGAGTTCGACGACGAACGCTCCGGCGGGTTCGAGCCGTTGCGCTTCGTGCCGAAGGGCAAGCAGGTGGTGCTCGGGCTCGTCACCACCAAGCGGCCGGAACTGGAGAGCAAGGACGCGCTGAAGCGCCGCATCGACGAGGCTTCGCGCTTTGTGGACCTCGACCAGCTGAGCCTGTCGCCGCAGTGCGGCTTCTCCTCGACCTTGGAGGGCAACAACCTCACGATCGACGATCAGAAGGCGAAGCTGGCGCTGATCGTGGAGACGGCGGAGGAGGTCTGGGGCGGAGTGTGAGCCTCTGCGCTTCCTCCCGGCTCCGGGCCGGAGGGCCGGGCCGACTGGACGAGTCGGCCCGGCTCCGCTGTTCCGGCGGCGTCCGGTTCGGGGACGCATGTACGGCGGCCGGGTGCGGCCCCGTTGCCGGCCGGGTGGGGTGCCTGCCGGCGCGGCCCGGTCATCCGCAGGGCCGGCCGCGGGCCACGATCTTGACGGTTCCGGAGGTGAGAATCCGGGCCTGGAGGGAGCCGCAGCCGCAGCGCGTCCAGATGACGGCTCCCCCGCCTGTGCGATGCAGGGAGAGATCCTGAACCGGCTGGTCGTCGGGCCATCCGCAGTACGGGCAGTCAGACATTGGCAAGCCTCCTCGCTGGCGGTGGTTTCCTCTCACCGTCAAGGCTGCCGGGACGAACCTTTCAGGTCCAGGTTCGATTTCTTCAGCTGAACGTGTACAACAGCTACATGATTGATTTGCGGCGTCTCACCGTCCTCCGCGCCATCGCGCAGTACGGCACCGTGACCGCTGCCGCCGAGGCAGTGCATCTGACTCCGTCCGCGGTCTCCCAGCAGGTGCGGCAGCTGGGGCGGGAACTGGGTGTCGCTCTGCTGGAGCCCCGGGGGCGGCGGGTGCGGCTGACCGAGGCTTCGCGTGTGCTGCTTCAACACGCCGACGCCATCGAGGAGTTGTGGCAGCGCACCGAGGCCCAACTGCACAGCTCGGCCGTCGGGGAACCGAGCGGGACGCTGCGCGTGGCCGGGTTCCCGACCGCCGCCTCCGCCCTGCTCGCTCCCGTCGCGGTGCGCCTGCAGAGTGCGTGGCCTGCGCTGACCGTTCAGGTGAGGGAGGCCGAACCACTCGAGTGTTTCTCTCTGCTGTTCTCCGACGACACCGACGTGGCTGTCGTCGAGGCGACGCCGGACAACCCTCCCCTGGACGATCCGCGCTTCGATCAACGGCCTTTGCTGGACGACCCGTTCGACCTGCTCACCGCCCCCGGCCATGCGCTGGCCGGGAGCCGTGGGCTCCGGCTCGACGATCTCGCCTCCGAGGAGTGGGTCCTGGGCATGCCGGGCACCAGTTGTACCTCGCGACAGCTCGTCATGGCCGCCTGCCACAGTGCGGGGTTCGTGCCGTCCGTCGCCCACCAGGCGCGGGAGTGGAGCGTCGTCGCCACGCTCGTCTCCCACGGCCTGGGTGTCGCGCTGGTGCCGCGGCTGGCCAAGCTGCCTCCTGAACTCGACCTCGTACGCACCCCGTTGGAGTCCGCGCCGTCCAGGCGTTTTCTGAGCGTCACGCGGCAGGGAAGCGACGGCCATCCGGCGATCGCCGCCGGTATCGGGATTCTGGGTGAACTCGCCGCCGAACTGGGTCAGTCCGCCGGTCGCAGCGCGTCCCGGTGTGCGCCTCCGGACTCGGCGACGATGCTGTCCGGCGACTGCGGTTCCCGCACGGTGGTGAAGCGGGCCTCGTCGGTCTCCTCCGCCACCGTGAAGCCGTAAACGCCGGGCCGGGGCAGGGAGTTGTAGCCGAAGGGGTTGGAGAAGTAGTACGCGCCGGTGTCCAGGAGCGCCGCGTGGTCGCCCGCCTCCAGATGGGGAAGCGGACGGTCGCGGGCGACGAGGTCACCCGCGAAGCAGCAGGGGCCTGCGATGTCCTGGGCGAGGGGGTCGCCGGTCTTGGGCAGGCCCTTGGCGTCGTAGGCGGCGACGCGCAGCGGCCAGGCGTCGGGTGTGAAGACGGTGCGTACCGCGAGCTGTGCGCCCGCATGGGTGACGGCGATGGGGCGTCCGCCCGCGGACTTGGCGTACTCCACGCGGGCGAGGACCGTGCCGGCCTTCGCGGTCAGCGCCCGCCCGAACTCGGTGACGAGGCCGTACCGGCCGTCGAAGATGCCGGGCACCGTACGGGCGAGCAGCCGCGCGTAGTCGGCGAAGGCCGGGGTGGTCTCGTCGGAGGAGAAGTTGACCGGCAGGCCGCCGCCCAGGTCGAGGGTGTCGATCTGCTGCCGTCCGGCCGCGGTGTTGATCTCCTCGGCGAGGTCGTAGGTGGCCCGGGCTCCCTCGGCCATCAGCTCCAGCGGTATGCCCTGCGAGCCGACGTGCGAATGCAGCCGGGTCAGCCAGGGGCGGTCGCGGTAGGCCTGGACGACCCAGTCCCGCGCTCCGGGGTCGCGCAGGGCGACGCCGAACTTCGAGGTGGCGGTCGCGGTGCTCATGGCGCCGATCGAGCCTTCGCCGATCTGCGGGTTGACGCGCAGCCCGATGGGGGACGAGGGGGCTTCGCCAGTGGTGATCAGGGCGTCGAGCCGGAGGAGTTCCTGCGGGTTGTCGGCGTTGAGTGCGACGCCCAGACGGAGGGCTTCGCGCAGCTCGCCGACGGTTTTGGCAGGGGAGTCCAGGACGGTCTGGTCCGCGGGGACGCCGGCGGCGCGGGCGAGGGCCAGTTCGCCGGGGCTGGCGACCTCGCAGCCGATGCCTTCGTCGGCCAGCAGCCGGAGCACGGGCACGAGGGAGGCGGCCTTGACGGCGAAGGTGTGCAGGACGGTCTGCCCCGGGGCGGCCACTTCGGCGAATGCGTCGCGCAGAGCGGCGGCCGATTCCCGTACGGCCCGGACGTCGATCAGGGCGATGACGGGCTGCTCGTGGTCGTTGACCAGGCCCTGACCGACGGCGGCGCGGACGGCCACGTCGCGGCGGGCGGCGGCTGCGGTTGCCGCCGCGGTGGGCGCCGCGCCCGTCGCTGCGGTGGCGGGGGTGGTGGGGGAGTCGCTGGAGTGGTGCATGGAACAAGCCAAACACGTCGGAGCCCGAAGGGGTATAGACCACTTCCGCGGTGTTGACTAGTTCTATTCACTACGTAGAGTGTGTGAATAAAAGAAGTCGGGTGTACAGCAGGGAGGCAGGGCAGATGTCAGGACCGCGACCCGTAAGGGCGCCGCGCGGCAGCGAGCTGAGTGCCCGGGGGTGGCAGCAGGAAGCCGCCCTGCGGATGCTGCAGAACAATCTCGACCCCGAGGTCGCCGAACACCCCGACAAGCTCGTGGTCTACGGAGGCACGGGCAAGGCCGCGCGCGACTGGCCCTCCTTCGACGCCATGGTGCGTACGCTGCGCACGCTCGGGGACGACGAGACGATGCTCGTGCAGTCGGGCCGTCCCGTGGGCGTCATGCAGACACACGAATGGGCGCCGCGCGTGCTCCTCGCCAACTCCAACCTGGTGGGGGACTGGGCGAATTGGGAGGAGTTCCGCCGGCTCGACGCCCTCGGGCTCACCATGTACGGGCAGATGACGGCCGGTTCGTGGATCTACATCGGAACGCAGGGGATCCTGCAGGGCACTTACGAGACGTTCGCGGCCGTCGCCGCCAAGCTCGCCTCCCGTAGCGGAGACAGGGACGGCACCCTCGCCGGGACGATCACGCTGACGGCCGGGCTCGGAGGCATGGGCGGTGCGCAGCCGCTCGCCGTGACGATGAACGGCGGTGTCGTGCTCTGCGTCGAGTGCGACCCCTCCCGCATCGAGCGGCGCATCGACCAC
>DATMEI010000866.1:0-5804 GCA_035556995.1 Streptomyces sp. | reverse complement strand
CTCCTTCACCTTGCACAGCTTCAGTTCGCGGGTGAAGGCGTCGAGCAGGTCGACGGACGAGAGATCGAACATGGATGTCCCTCCAGGAGTTTCGCTTCAGCTATGGGCCACGGGACGGCGCTTCACCGGGGTACGGGAGCGTCCGTCACAGTGCGTCGCGCCCAAGATCACAGGGAACGGGCGCAGGCCGAATAAGGCCCTCCGCTTTGCCTTTGACCAGCAGAAATGCGCAGGCTCTGAGCGCCTGGTGGAACTAATCCGAACACGTACTAACTCACCTTGGCAAGGGGTCGCCCACGAGTTGACGCCGATTTTTCCGCGACGGCTGATCGATCATCCGCCCCCGGACTCCTGTCTCCGGCCCCAGCCGCAAAGCAGCGGCATCCGGCTCCGCACGTGGGGACGGACAGCGGTGATCCGACAACAGCGCCCCGAGCCATAGCCCGCCCCGACATACTCGAAGGCTTCGGGGGACCGCGGGCATCGCAGCTCCCGCAGCACGGACTCCACGGGCCCAACTCCGAGGCCCTGACCGGTGCACTTGACGCGCTCCTCGCCGACCTCACACAGCCACCTCGGCAGAGACGGACACAGCGCGATACGGGAGGCTCTAGTGTCCTCGCTCGTGACTGAACTCTCCTCGCACCTCGGTGCGACAGCGGATGCCTACGATGCCGTGGCCGCTCGTTACGCAGGACTCGCCCGCAGTGACCTCGACGCTCCTTCGCTGGATCGCGCGGTGCTCGCGGCGTTCGCCGAGTTCGCGCGGACCACCGACACCGGGCCCGTCGCCGAGCTGGGATGCGGCCCTGGCCCTGTGACCGCGCACCTGCGGGACCTGGGGCGGGATATCTTCGGCGTCGACCTGTCGCCGGTGATGATCGATCTCGCCCGCGAGGCATACCCGGACCTGCGGTTCGAGGTCGGCTCCATGGACGCCCTGGACCTGGCCGACGGCAAGCTGAACGGCATCGTGTCCTGGTATTCGGTCATTCACGCCCCACCGCATGACGTGCCCTCGTACTTCGCCGAGTTCCGGCGGGTACTCGCCCCTGACGGGCACCTCTTGCTGGCCTTCTTCGAGTCAGAGGGTGAGCCGGTTACGACGTTCGACCACAAAGTGGCGACGGCCTACCGGTGGCCGATCGACGATCTCGCGGGGCTGGCCGGCGAAGCCGGCTTCATCGAAGTCGGCCGGATGCTGCGTGAGCCGCGCGACGAGGAACGGTTCCGCCGGGGCCATCTGCTGATGCGCAAAGGCAGATAGGGAGCAGCAGGGACGCTCACCGGGAACGGGCGCACGTTTCCAGGGCTACAACCGCAACGGCCTCCGCCGCTGGGCCACCACCTGCCGTGTCACGGACGCCGACCCCGGACGCCGCTTCGCCTACGAGGTGACGGCGCCACTCGGAATCCCCATCTCCCGCTGGCAGTACGACATCGAGCCCACCTCCGAGGGCTGCACCGTCACCGAGACCAACTGGCTGCGGGTCCCGCTGTGGTTCATCCCCTTCGCCATCCTGATCACCGGCGTCACCGACCGCATCGGCGCCAACAACGCCAACATCGCGACCACACTGGATCGCCTGAAGACACACCTGGAGGCGGCTCCCGCCTAGTGCGCCCCCGTAAGCACCCGGTGCCTCGTCGGTGCCGCCGCGTCCCGTACCGCGTCACGAGGGACACGTCAGGGCCACGGCGGCACGACCGGCCAGGGCCAACCAGGTCAGCCAGGAACCAGGAGGGTCAGGACAAGGCGCCGTCGTAGTCCGGCAGTTTGAAGGTCCTCTCGGCGTGCCCGCCGGCCATGTCGGTGGGGGTGTTGCCGATGTTGGCGATGATCTTGTAGCCCTTGGCCTCGATCTCGGCCCGCTTGGCGGTCTTGTACTTGCTGACCTCATCGAAGAGGTCGGGCAGATCACGCACGTACAGACCGGAGATCGGGAAGCCCGCCTGCTCCAGGTTGTCCTTGGTGAGCGAGTAGATGATGCCGGGGCGCGCGGTGACGAAGTAGACGGCCACACCACGGGATTCGGCGTAACGGGCGAGGTCGAGGGTCTGCTTGACCGCGGGCGTCGGGTACTCCCAGATGGGGTGGAAGTGCGTCTCCAGCGAGGTGTTGTCGATGTCGAGGACGATCGCCATCTTCTCGCCGGAGCCCTCGGAGATGCGCTGCTCCAGGTACGGGCGGGCGACGTCCGTGACCGCACCGACGTCGCGCTGCCAGGTCTCGTAGTCGACGTCCGCGAGCGCGCCCTGACCGCCGCCCGCGTACGGCTGGACCGCGGTCACGGCGGAAGTGCTGGGCACGGCTTGGGGGTTGGCCTGGGCGGACGCGGTCGTCGCCGGCGCCGCGCCGAGCGTCGTCACCGTCGCGACGGTCGCCCCGGCTACGGATACCGCGACCCGCGTTGTCCATTTGCGTCCATGCATGGGGGGTTAACTCCTGAGTCGAGAGCCGACACGGATCGGCCCAACGCCGGTTCGGCGACGAGCCGTTGGCATGCTCGCGTCTCATGATGGACGGAAGGGAAAGCTCCGGCTACCGCTCGGTAGTAATGACATGTTCTACGCCAGTCGAACGACGGCGCGAGTGTGGGAACGCGAGGGATAGCTGAATCGCAAACGCTTGTCCGGCTGTCCCGGCCCGTACCGCGGCACGGAGATGCGAGGTGGTCGCCTCTGACTTACGCTGCCGGTGTCGGTATGTACCACCCGGTTCTGCTCCCTCGACCACCCGGATGTCGCCTGCCTCGAATCCCCTCTTGGGCACCTGCTGCTTCGCCAGAGCGGTTCAGATTCCCGAACCGGAGGACGTCATGGCCACCGAAGCTGGTCCGGTTCCCCTCAGCCGCTTGCTCGACGCGCAACCGCCCGGGGCACCCTGTCTCGTGTACGGGGACCGGCAGTGGACGTACGCCGAACTGGCCGCCACCACAGACGCCTTGGCCGCGGAGATGGCCTCCCTGGCAGGGGAGCGTGTGGCGTTCATGCTGCCGAACTGCCCGGAAGCGGTGATGACGTATCTGGCCTGCTTCCGGTCGGGGGCCGTGGCCGCGCCTCTCAACACCCGTTACGCACCCGCCGAGGTCGAAGCGGCCCTGCGGCGTGCCCGCCCCCGGTGGCTGATCATCCACGAGAGCCGTCTCGACCGTCTGGAGAACGTCGGGCAGGAGGTCCTCGCGACGGTCCGCATCCTGGTGGCGGGCAGCAGTGACCGCTTCGAACCGCTGGCGCCGCTGTACGCACCCGGAGCCAGGTCCACCGCGCCCCTGCCCGATCCGGACCGGCCGGCTCTGCTTTTCTTCACTTCGGGCTCCACCGCACCGCCCAAGGGTGTGGTCCACAGCCAGCGCTCGGCCTTCGCCATGCTCAACAGCACCTCCGAGGCGATGGGCGACGTCACCTCCCACGATGTGATGCAGGTGTGCGATCCCCTGGCGCACGTGAGCGGCTTCATCGAGACGATGACCACGCTGTCGGCCGGCGGAACGGTGGTGCTGTTCGATGGGTTCGAGCTGGAGGAGTACGTTTCGGGACTGCTCACGCACCGCCCCACGCTGGTATGCACGCACATCGACGTCCTGGCGCAGCTCGTTCGTGCCCAGGGAGCCAGGGGCGAGTGGTTCTCCTCGTTGCGTGGCGTCTACACCGGTGGCGACTCGGTTCACGCCTCGCTGCAGCGCGACTTCCTGGACCTGACGGGCCTGGCCATCGGCGTCGGATGGGGCATGACCGAGGCGATCTGGCTGACTGTGAACCGCGGTCCCCGCTTCGACCGTGAGGGCTGCATCGGCACCCCGGTCGGCGGCGCCGAAGTGCGCACCGCCGGCAGCGGCGAGCTGCTGGTGCGCGGCCCCATGCTCATGACCGGGTACTGGGAGGACCGGGAGCTGGCCGAAAGATCCTTCACCGACGGCTGGTTCCGTACAGGCGATCTGGGCTCACAGGACGCGGACGGCGTCTGGTGGTTCGAGGGGCGCATCAAGGATCTGATCGTGCGGCGTACGTCGAAGATCACTCCGGGAGAGGTCGAAGCAGCGATCAACGAGCATCCTGAAGTGGTCACTTCGGCTGTGGTGGCCGCACCCGACGCCGAGGAGGGGCAGGTTCCGGTGGCCTTCGTCGTCCCGTCAACGGGGCACGAGCTCACATCGGACGACCTGATGGCCTACCTGCGGGGAAGGATCGCCGCATACAAGCTGCCCTCCAGCATCCACTTCCTCGACCGGCTGCCGCTGACCACAAGCGGCAAGATCGACCACAACGACCTGCGCCAACTGGTCTGACGCCGCTTGCACTCAGCGACGCCACGGCTCGCAGGCGGGCTCACGACCGCCCTGCACCATTGCCCCCGCCACCGCCATTGCCCCCGCCACCGCCGTCGTGTCCCGCTCCCGGACGCCCCGCCGGCCCCCGCCTCACCGAACCGGGCGCGTCCCAGTCCGCGCGCTTCTTCAGTCGCTTGCGGGCCAGTTCGGAGGACTCCAGCTGCCAGGGCACCGAAGTGACCATGACGCCGGGGGTGTAGAGCAGCCGCCCCTTCAGGCGCAGCGCACTCTGGTTGTGCAGCAGCTGCTCGTACCAGCGGCCCACGACGTACTCGGGGATGTAGACACTCACGACGTCGCGCGGGTTCTCCTTGCGCAGCCGCTTGACGTAGTCGATGACGGGGCGCGTGATCTCCCGGTAGGGCGAGTCGAGGATCTTCAGCGGTACGTCGATGCCCGTCGCCTCCCACTCCTTGCGCAGCTGCGCGGTCTCCTGCGCGTCCACGCTGATGGTGAGGGCCTCCAGGGTGTCGGAGCGCATCAGGCGGGCGTAGGCGAGCGCGCGCAGCGTCGGCTTGTGCGTCTTGGAGACGAGCACGATGGAGTGCACGCGGGAGGGCCGTACGCGCTTCTCGTCCGGGTCCTCGGCGGCCAGTTCCTCGGCGACCAGGTCGTAGTGGCGCCGGATGGCGGTCATCACCCCGTAGAAGAACAGCATGCCGATCAGCGAGACCCATGCGCCGTGCGAGAACTTCGTCACCAGCACGACCACGAGAACGAGACCGGTGAAGAAAGCACCGAAGGTGTTGATCGCGCGGGAGCGGTGCATGCGGCGGCGTGCGGCCGTGTCGGTCTCGGAGCTCAGCAGCCGGTTCCAGTGCCGGACCATGCCGATCTGGCTGAGTGTGAAGGAGACGAAGACGCCGACGATGTAGAGCTGGATGAGGCGTGTGGAGTCGGCTTCGTAGACGACGACGAGTATGGCCGCGGCACCGGCGAGCATCACGATGCCGTTGGAGAAGGCGAGTCGGTCGCCGCGGGTGTGCAGCTGGCGCGGCAGATACCGGTCCTGGGCGAGGATCGACCCGAGCAGCGGGAAGCCGTTGTAGGCGGTGTTGGCGGCGAGGAAGAGGACCAGGGCGGTGGCCGCCGCGAGGAAGATGAAGGCGAAGGAGCCGTCGCCGAAGACAGCTGCGGCAACTTGGGAGATGACCGGGTTCTGGGCGTAACCGGCGCCTGCCGGCTCGCCGTTGATGATCAGGTCCTTCGCCGGGTTCTCGGCCATCTTCACCCCGGTGGCCAGCGCCAGCACGATCACGCCGCAGAACATGGTGACCGCGATCAGGCCCATCATCGCAAGGGTGTTGGCGGCGTTCTTGGACTTGGGCTTGCGGAACGCCGGTACACCGTTGCTGATCGCCTCGACTCCGGTGAGCGCCGCGCAGCCGGAGGAGAAGGCACGCAACAGCAGGAAGGCGAGGGCGAATCCCGCGAGTCCGCCGCTCTCCTCGGCATGGATCTCGTAGCCGGCCG
>DATMEI010000865.1:0-8757 GCA_035556995.1 Streptomyces sp. | reverse complement strand
TCCTCGTCGACACCCTCGACATCAGGCGAGGAGGCGTCGGCGCCAACATCGCCTTCGGCATGGGTCAGCTCGGGGCGAACCCGATCCTGGTCGGCGCCGCGGGAGAGGACTTCGAGGATTACCGCGCCTGGCTCGAGCGTCACGGCGTGGACACCGAGTCGGTCCATATCTCCGAATTGCGGCATACCGCCCGGTTCGTCTGCACCACTGATGAGGCACACAACCAGATCGGTTCCTTCTACACCGGAGCCATGAGCGAGGCCCGCCTGATCGAACTGAAGACCGTCGGCGAACGCGTCGGCGGCCTCGACCTCGTCTGCATCAGCGCGGACGACCCCGAGGCGATGATCCGGCACACCGAGGACTGCCGTAACCGGGGCATCCCCTTCGCCGCCGACTTCTCGCAGCAGATCGCGCGCATGGGAGGCGAGGACATCCGCACCCTCATGGAGGGCGCGACCTACCTCTTCGCGAACGAGTACGAGAAGGAGCTCATCGAGACCAAGACCGGCTGGACCGACAAGGAGATTCTCGGCAAGGTCGGCACCCGCGTCATCACGCTGGGCGCGAAGGGCGTCCGCATCGAACGCGAGGGCGAGGAGCTCATCGAGGTCGGTGTGCCCGACGAAGAGGCCAAGGCAGACCCGACCGGCGTCGGCGACGCCTTCCGCGCGGGCTTCCTCTCCGGCCTCTCCTGGGGCGTCGGGCTCGAGCGCGCCGCTCAGGTGGGCTGCATGCTGGCCACGCTCGTCATCGAGACCGTGGGCACGCAGGAGTACGAACTGCGTCGCGCCCACTTCATGGAGCGCTTCACGAAGCGCTACGGACAGGACGCCGCGGCGGAGGTCTCCGCGCACCTGCGCGACTGAACGGTCCGGCAGGGCGGCCCTTTCGCGAGGGCCGCCCCTGCCGTCCCCGCCTCCGCTCCCGTCAAGTGACCCGGCGGATGCGGAACTCCGTGCCGTCGGCACCCAGAAACTCCTGCCCGCGCATCTCGCACCAGGCCGGGATGTCCACGCGGGCCGCCTCATCGTCCGCGAGGACGGTGATCACACCCCCGACCGGCACGTCGTCGATCACCTTCGCCAGCTCGATCACCGGCAGCGGACACAGCGTGCCCAGAGCATCCACGGTCAGGCCGGAGGAGTCGGGAACGGACCGTGCCTCCCGTGGGGACGCCGTCGGCGCATTCAGCTGCTCGCGCACCTCTCGCACCGCCTCGGGCAGCACCGTCAGAAAGCGTTCGACGTCCGCCTCCACCGACTCGTCCGGCGTCGGCGGGAGCGACAGGCGGATGTTGCCCTCCGACAGCACACCCATCGCCCTGAGCACGTGACTCGGCGTCAGCGTGCTGGACGTGCACGACGATCCCGAAGACACGGAGAAGCCCGCGCGGTCGAGCGCGTGCAGCAGGGCCTCGCCGTCCACGTAGAGGCAGGAGAAGGTCACCACGTGCGGCAGCCGCCGCACCGGGTCCCCGACGACCTCGACGTCCGGGACCAACTCCGGTACCCGCTCCCGTACACGGTCCACCAGGGAACGCAGCCGCGCCGCCGCAGCGTCCGCCTCCGTGCGTACGGCCCGCAGCGAAGCCGCCGCGGCCACGATCGCCGGGATGTTCTCGAAGCCCGGGCTGCGCCCCTGTTCGCGCTCACCGACCGGTGGCGGTGCGGCGAAGCGCACCCCTTTACGTACGGCGAGCAGCCCGACCCCCGGCGGGCCGCCCCACTTGTGCGCGCTGCCCGCCAGCAGCGACCAGCCGCCCTCCACAGGGCCCCAGGCCAGTGACTGCGCCGCGTCCACCAGCAGCGGAACGCCGACGCCTGCGCACACGCCGGCCACGTCGGCGACCGGCTGCACGGTGCCCACCTCGTGGTTGGCCGACTGCAGGCAGGCCAGTGCGGTGTCGTCGCTCAGTGCGGTCTCGTAGGCCGCTGCCGTGACGCGGCCCGTACGGTCGACCGGGACTTCGGTGACCGCGCCGCCTGCTTCCCGGTGGGCGGCAGCCGCGTGCAGGACCGCGGAGTGCTCCACAGCGGAGACGACGAGACGCCGTCCCACGCGTCGTCGGCCGGCGAGTGCGCCCGCGATTCCGGTGTGCAGCGCGTCGGCACCCGATGGGGTGAAAACCAGCTCGTCAGGACGGCACCCGACGGCCTGCGCCGCTGTCTCGCGCGCGGCGTCCAGGAGCATCCGTGCCCGCCGCCCCTCACGGTGCAGGCGTGCCGGATCCGCCCACCCTTCGTCCAGGGAGGCGATCAGGGCCTGCCGGGCGACAGGGTGCAGAGGTACGGAGGATGCGGCATCGAAGTAGGACACATGGGAACGCTAGCGCGGTCGGCTGGGGGCGACTTCGCGGCCTCGGGGCTTCGGGGCCCCTCGTGCCGAGCTCTGCCTGGCGCCTTCCCCGGCTTCTCCGGACCGGACCCCCGGGTCCACCCGGCGCCGGCCGGATGAGTCGCGACGAGGGGTGCCCGACGGGGCGTCAGCGGCGGCGGCAGACCGCCGTGTTGCTCCGCCCGCTGCGCGCCGTCGCCCGCTTTCACGCCTGCCGTGCCGCGCTGCCGGACGGGCCTTCCGCGCCTGGCGGGGGCCTCGCGGCGCGTTGGGGACCCTCCCCGCGAGACCTCAAGAACGGTCCAGTAAGGTTTGCCCCGCATAAACATCCAAACCCCTGCCCGCGCCAGGGCCGTGCCCGACCTGCAACACGGCCGAGCCCGGATGGGCGGGCGAGACTCTCGGGAAGGCGCTACGTGAGTCCCAACGGCTCCGACCTCCCCCACCGCCCGATGGGCGGGGGCGGTACCCCCATGTCGCGGCGCCCGATGCGGCGGAAGCTGCAGCAGGCGCTTGCCGCGGGCCTGGTCCTGGCGACCGCTACCGGCTGCACTTCGAAGGACTTCCCCCGCCTCGGCATGCCCACCCCCGTCACGGACGAGGCTCCGCGGATCCTCTCCCTCTGGCAGGGATCCTGGGCGGCAGCCCTCGCCGTGGGCGTACTGGTCTGGGGTCTGATCGTGTGGAGCGTCGTCTTCCACCGGCGCTCCAGGAGCAAGGTCGAGGTTCCTCCGCAGACCCGGTACAACATGCCCATCGAGGCCCTGTACACGGTGGTGCCCATCATCATCGTCGCAGTGCTCTTCTACTTCACCGCGCGGGACGAGACGAAGCTCCTCGCGACGTCGAAGAAGCCGGACCACGTCGTCAACGTGGTCGGCTTCCAGTGGAGCTGGGGTTTCAACTACATCGAGGACGTGGACGGCAAGGCCACCACCTCCAACACCGGCGACAAGGAACTCTCCGCCATCCCTGACCGGATGAGGACGACGTTCCCGAAGGGCGCCGACGGTGTCTACACGGTGGGCACGCCCAGCGAGCGGAACCCTCAGACGCGCAACCCGGGCCCCACGCTCTGGCTGCCCAAGGGTGAGAAGGTCCAGTTCATTCTGACCTCCCGCGATGTCATCCACTCCTTCTGGGTGGTGCCGTTCCTGATGAAGCAGGACGTCATTCCCGGCCATGTCAACCGCTTCGAGGTGACCCCCAGCAAGGAGGGCACCTACATGGGCAAGTGCGCCGAGCTGTGCGGCGTCGACCACTCCCGGATGCTCTTCAACGTGAAGGTCGTCTCCCCGGAGCGCTACCAGAAGCATCTGGAGGACCTGGCCAAGAAGGGCCAGACCGGCTACATCCCGTCGGGCACTCCCAGCACGGGCGACGCCAAGAATGCGGAGACGAATAACCCGTGAGCATCCTCAACGAACCCAAGGGTGCCGCCACGACGGCTGAGGCAGCACCGCCCGTACGAGAGAAGACGCCCGGAGCCGTGGTGGTCGACTGGCTGACCACCACGGACCACAAGAAGATCGGGACGCTGTACTTCGTCACGTCCTTCGCCTTCTTCATGCTCGGCGGCATCATGGCGCTCTTCATGCGCGCCGAACTGGCCCGCCCGGGCGAGCAGGTGATGTCGAACGAGCAGTTCAACCAGGCGTTCACCATGCACGGCACGATCATGCTGCTGATGTTCGCCACCCCGCTCTTCGCGGGCTTCGCGAACTGGATCATGCCGCTTCAGATCGGCTCGCCCGATGTGGCCTTCCCGCGGCTGAACATGCTGGCGTACTGGCTGTACCTCTTCGGTTCGCTCATCGCGGTCGGTGGATTCCTCACCCCGCAGGGCGCCGCGGACTTCGGCTGGTTCGCCTACTCGCCGCTCTCGGACGCGATCCGCTCGCCGGGCATCGGGGCCGACCTGTGGATCATGGGTCTGGCGCTCTCCGGCTTCGGCACCATCCTCGGCTCCGTCAACTTCATCACCACGATCATCTGCATGCGCGCACCCGGCATGACGATGTTCCGGATGCCGATCTTCACCTGGAACGTGCTGCTCACCGGTGTGCTGGTGCTGCTGGCCTTCCCCGTGCTCGCCGCCGCGCTCTTCGCGCTGGAGGCCGACCGGAAGTTCGGGGCGCATGTCTTCGACGCCTCCAACGGCGGGGCGTTGCTGTGGCAACACCTCTTCTGGTTCTTCGGCCATCCGGAGGTCTACATCATCGCGTTGCCGTTCTTCGGCATCATCTCCGAGGTCATCCCGGTCTTCAGCCGCAAGCCGATGTTCGGGTACATCAGCCTCATCGGCGCCACCATCGCCATCGCCGGTCTGTCGGTGACGGTCTGGGCGCACCACATGTACGTCACGGGTGGCGTGCTATTGCCGTTCTTCGCCTTCATGACCTTCCTGATCGCGGTGCCGACAGGTGTGAAGTTCTTCAACTGGATCGGCACGATGTGGAAGGGCTCGTTGTCCTTCGAGACACCGATGCTCTGGTCGATCGGCTTCCTGGTCACCTTCCTCTTCGGCGGCCTCACCGGCGTCATCCTGGCCTCGCCGCCGATGGACTTCCACGTCTCCGACTCCTACTTCGTGGTGGCCCACTTCCACTACGTCGTCTTCGGGACCGTCGTCTTCGCGATGTTCTCCGGTTTCCACTTCTGGTGGCCGAAATTCACTGGAAAGATGCTCGACGAGCGGCTCGGCAAGATCACTTTCTGGACGCTGTTCATCGGCTTCCACGGCACCTTCCTCGTGCAGCACTGGCTGGGTGCCGAGGGCATGCCGCGCCGCTACGCCGACTATCTGGCGGCGGACGGATTCACCGCTCTGAACACGATCTCGACCATCAGCTCCTTCCTGCTGGGCCTGTCGGTGCTGCCGTTCCTCTACAACGTCTGGAAGACGGCGAAGCACGGCAAGAAGGTCGAGACCGACGACCCGTGGGGCTACGGCCGTTCGCTCGAATGGGCGACAAGCTGCCCGCCCCCGCGGCACAACTTCCTGTCGCTGCCGCGTATCCGTTCCGAATCCCCGGCCTTCGATCTGCACCACCCGGAGATCGCGGCTCTCGACCAGCTGGGTGAGTACGAGGCGGCGGGCGGCCGGACGCTCGTCGGCGGCAAGGAGGACGGAAAGTGAAGATCCAGGGCAAGATGTTCCTCGGCCTGGCCGTCTTCCTGCTGGCCACGGCCATCATCTACGGCGCCTGGTCGAAGGAGCCCGTCGGTACGACTGGGCTGTTCCTCGCCTTCGGCCTCGCCGTGATGATCGGCTACTACTTGGCGTTCACCGCCCGCCGTGTGGACGCCGGTGCGCAGGACAACAAGGAGGCCGACGTCGCGGACGACGCCGGCGAGCTCGGGTTCTTCAGCCCTCACAGCTGGCAGCCGCTCGCCCTCGGTCTCGGTGCCGCCTTCGCGTTCCTGGGCATCGCCTTCGGCTGGTGGCTGGTGTACGTCTCGGCGCCGTTGCTCTTCGTAGGCCTCTTCGGATGGGTCTTCGAGTACTACCACGGCGAGAATCGCACCCAGTAAGGCTCGCGGCAGAGGCAGTCCGCAAATGGGTCGGCCCCCGGAAGTATCCGGGGGCCGACCCATTTGCCTGCGCCCAGGAGGCCCAAAACTGTGTCAGTTCCTACCTTGGGCCTATGAATCACTCCTCGAAAGCAAAGCGCCGGATTTCGGCCGGATGTGCCCTGACACTCGCACCGCTCGCAGTCGGACTCACCTCGTGTGCCGGCAGCGACGGCAACCCGCTCGCGGGAGCCCCGTACGACGCCAGCAACCAGATATCCGTGAGCGCGGGTGAAGAGGGGAGCACAGTCGACCCCTCCCGCCCGCTGAAGGTGACCTCCACCGGAGAAGAGGGACGAATAGCCGACGTCACCGCCGTCGACACCGCGGGCCGCTTCCTCAGCGGCAAGCTCACGAAGGACGGCCGTCAGTGGCAGAGCACCACGCCGCTCGCCGCGGGCGTGCGCTACACCGTCCGGATCAGCACCGAGAACGGCGACGGCGAGCAGGGGCGCCGGACGCTGAACTTCCAGACCAAACCCGCCGACGCGAAGCGGCTCGGAGTCACCTTCGGCCCGGACAGCGGTACGTACGGCGTGGCCCAGCCCGTCACCGCCGAACTGAGCCACAAGGTCAAGAGCGCGAAGCAGCGCAAGCTCGTCGAACGGGCGCTGATCGTGAGGACCAGCCCCCGGGTGGAGGGCTCCTGGCACTGGGTGGACAGCAAGGAGCTGCACTACCGCCCGAAGGAGTACTGGCCCGCGCACTCCACCATCAGCGTCAGCAGCCGCCTGAACGGCCTCAAGGTGCGCGACGGCCTCTACGGCGACAAGGCCAAGTCGCTCAAGCTGAAGACGGGAAACCGTGTGGAGGCTCTCGCCGACGCGTCGGGCCTGAGCATGAAGTTCAGCAAGAACGGCAAGGTGATCAAGGAGATCCCGATCACCACCGGCAAGTCGGGCTTCGAGACCCGCAACGGCACCAAGGTGATACTCGGCCGCGAGTCGTACGTACGTATGCGCAGCGGCAGCGTGGGCATCGGCGGCGGGGAGTCCTACGACCTGGGCGTCCACTGGGCTTCGCGGCTCACGTGGAGCGGCGAGTACGTGCATGCCGCCCCCTGGTCGGCCGGTTCACACGGCGTCTCCAACAGCAGCCACGGCTGTACGGGCATGAGCACCGGCAATGCCCAGTGGTTCTTCGAGAACGTACGCCCCGGCGTCCCGGTCAAGTACGTCAACTCCGAAGGGGAGGACATGGCCCCCTTCGGCAACGGCTTCGGGGACTGGAACCTGTCCTGGAAGAAGTGGAAGGAGGGAAGCTCACTACGCCCCGGCGCCCAGGACAGCGGCGGCAGCTCCGCCGATGTCAGCAGGCTCCGTCCTCAGGTCTGAGTGACGGCAGCCGCTGAAACGGCCCCGTGGCCTTCGGGCCGCGGGGCCTCTTGCTGTCTCAGAGCGGCTGGACCTGCGCCGATGCTCCGTTGTTCTCGCGGAGCAGCCCCGCCAGCGCGCCTGCGAGGGCCACGGGGTCGACCGGGTGCGAGACAGCTGCCTCCGCGCGGCTCCAGGAGGCCAGCCAGGAGTCCTGGGGGCGGCCGATCAGCAGCAGAACGGGCGGGCAGTCGAAGATCTCGTCCTTGATCTGCCGGCACACACCCATGCCTCCGGCGGGCGCGGTCTCGCCGTCCAGCACGCAGACGTCGATGTGCTGCTTCTCCAGGGTGCTCAGGACCGCTGGGAGCGTCGCGCACTCCACGTACTCGATGGCGGGTACGTCGGATGCAGGCCGGCGGCCGGCGGCGAGCCGGACCTGCTCGCGGGTGTTGGCGTTGTCGCTGTAGACCAGCACCGTGGCGGTCGGCTGCATCGTTCCTCCGCTTGAAGGTCTCGCACGTTCACGTAAGGGTCCGGCGAACCGGCCCTGGTTCGGGATCTCGTGGCCACAGGGGCCGCTGCGCGGATGCTACTCCCTCCCGACGCCGGTCAACAGCCGTTCGTATGCCGCCGGGAGGCCTTGTTGCAGCTGGACACACGTGTCGGACACACCGAACGGCACCCCGGCAGTAAGGGCCGGATGAGCGACCGACATAATGTCGATCGTGGCGACAGCAACTGCAGTAGAAACCGGGCACGCGCACCCGTCGGTCAACCGGCCGAACCTCACCAGCGTCGGAACCATCATCTGGCTGAGTTCCGAGCTGATGTTCTTCGCGGCCCTCTTCGCGATGTACTTCACCCTTCGGTCCGTGACGGGTGCGGATTTCTGGAAGGAACATGCCGAGGCGCTCAACATCCCCTTCTCGGCGACGAACACCACGATCCTGGTGCTCTCCTCACTTACCTGCCAGCTCGGTGTGTTCGCCGCCGAGCGAGGTGACGTGAAGCGGCTCCGGGGCTGGTTCATCGTCACGTTCGTGATGGGTGCGGTCTTCATCGGCGGCCAGATCTTCGAGTACACGGAGCTGGTCGAGAAGGACGGCATGACGCTCTCGTCCGATCCGTACGGATCGGTGTTCTACCTGACCACCGGCTTCCACGGCATGCACGTCACGGGTGGTCTCATCGCGTTCCTGCTCCTGCTGGGCAGGACGTACGCGGCCAAGCGCTTCACCCATCAGCAGGCCACTGCGGCCATCGTCGTGTCCTACTACTGGCACTTCGTCGATGTCGTCTGGATCGGCCTCTTCGCCACGATCTACCTGATCAAGTAGCTGATCGGACGGCGGTCCGGCCGACGACCGGACAGTGACAGACACAACCAGAAGCATCGACGCAGAAGATCCTGACACCGGGGTAATCCGTGAAAAAGCTCTCCGCACGACGGCGCCATCCGCTGGCGGCGCTCGTCGTTCTACTCTTCGCGCTGGCGGTCACCGGGGGGCTGTACGCCGCGTTCGCCCCCGCA
>DATMEI010000864.1:0-10765 GCA_035556995.1 Streptomyces sp. | reverse complement strand
AGTCGGAGATGCAGTGCGCCTCGTCCACGACGAGCAGACCCGTGGCGGCGGTGAGTTTCGGAAGCACCTCATCGCGGAAGTCCGGGTTGTTGAGCCGCTCCGGGCTCACGAGCAGGACATCCACAGCCCCTTCGGCGATCTCCGCCTGGATCGCCTCCCACTCCTGTGTGTTGGCGGAGTTGATGGTGCGCGCGCGGATGCCGGCCCGTTCAGCTGCCGCCACCTGGTTGCGCATCAGAGCCAGCAGCGGCGAGACGATGACGGTCGGTCCGCTGCCGCGGGCCCGCAGCAGAGCCGTCGCCACGAAGTACACCGCCGACTTGCCCCAGCCCGTGCGCTGAACCACCAAGGCCCGCCGCCGCTCGGCGACCAGCGCCTCGATCGCCCGCCACTGGTCCTCGCGCAGCCCTGCACCGCCGTCGCCGTCACCGACGAGCCGGGAGAGAACAGCATCGGCCTGAAGCCGCAGCTCTGTGTCGTTCATGCCCCCATGCAACCCGACGACGCCGGCATCCGCGAATGAGCCTGTGGACAAGTAGCCGTCTGTAGTACCAGACGACGAATGCGGCTTGCTGTGGATAAGTCATGACAAGTGCTGCACCTGGCCCGGCACTGTCGTGGCATGACACAGCGAGAGAGCGAACACCGCGGCCACAGCGAGAATGCGGGACACACCCAGCCGGGCGGCAGCGAGCCCTCCCGGAACCACACGTCCGCCGGGGCAAGGGGCGAAATCGCTCTGCGTGGCCCGGCGCAGCTGGCCGACGCCCTGCCGTATCTGCTCGGCTTCTACCCCGACGACTCCATCGTGGTCGTCGCTCTGCACGGCGAACGCGGACGCTTCGGCGGCCGGATCAGGATCGGCATTCCCGGCGCGCCCGAGGAATGGCGCGCCGTCTCCGCGCAGGTCGCAGCATGCCTTGAGGAGAACGTGAAGCCGGGTCGGCGCAGGCCGGACGGCGCCATCGTCTTCCTCTGTCAGGACCCCTCCCCGGGCGCGAGCGGAACGAGCGTGATGGAACGGCTCCGTCCGCTGGCCCAGGCACTCCGTACGGCGTGCGGGGAGCGGGAGATGCCCGTCTATGAGGCACTCTGCCTCTCCGGCGGCTCCTACTGGTCCTACTGCTGTCCCGACGCCGACTGCTGCCCCGCCGGGGGACGGCCTCTCGGTGTTCCCGGTACCTCGGCGATGGCCGCAGCTGCGGCTTACGCAGGGATCCAAGTCCGCGGCTCCCTGCGGGAGATGGAGCGCAGACTGGCGGCGCTCTGCACCGAGAAGGCCGAGTCCCAGGAGCGGGCTCTCGATTCCGCGAGCAAGGTTCTCGTGCCCCGCATGCTCGCACCGGACAGCCGTGACGCGGTCGCGGACGAAACGCTCGTTCTGGCTGAGAAGCTGATGACCCGGTTCCGTACGACCGTGCCGGAAGAGCGTGACAGCGCCGCCGCTGACGCACACGACGACAGGCTTCTCAGCCATGCGGACACGGCGGCGGTGATCCTCGGGCTTCAGGACCGCAGAACGCGCGACCGGGCAGCGGAGTGGATGGAAGGGCCCGACGTGGGGCCTGCCCTGCGGCTGTGGCGGGCCGTGGCCCGACGCTGCGTCGGGCCATACACCGAACATTCCGCCGCCCCGCTGACTCTCGCGGGGTGGGTCGCCTGGTCCGGTGGGGACGAGCCGACCGCCCGGGTCGCGCTCGACCGTGCGCTTCGCTGCGACCCCGAGTACGTCTTCGCCCGGCTCCTCCACCGCGCGTTCAACGACGGCATGGATCCGGAGCCGTTGCGGCGCTGCATGCGCAAGGAAAGGGAAGCGCGCAGGGCGGGTGAGAAGTGCGACCACACGGATCCGGCACCTCGAAGTGCCCCGTGACCTGCATGCCTGTCCACACGTTCACTTGAGTGCAGACGCCGCTCATCCCACGCACCCGGCCCCGGCCGGACCACAGACCAGAGGAAGCGGAGGAACGCCCATGTCTCCGACGACGCAGTCGACTTCGCCACAGCCGCACAGGCGTGATGAAACGGAAAGCGGTCCGACGGGCCATCGCGCGCTGCCGGAGGCGGGTTCCGCTCGTGGCCGCAGCCGCTCGCCCTCGGCAAGGGCGAATGCGGCGGAACACCAGTCGGCACACTCCGCACTGATCTGCGTTGCTGCACCGCATCTCGCGGTCAATGCCGAGCACGGGCAGCTGACCGGAGAGGGAATGGAGGGCGTGTACTACGCGGGCCGGCGTGTCATCTCACGCTGTCAGTTGCTGCTTGCCGGTCAGGAGCCCGTCCCTATCCAGGCGCGCAGGGTCAGCGCCTGGCAGGCTCGTTTCCTCGCCTCGGCCCGTACGACGGTGAGCAGCGGACCCGACCCCGAGATCGTCATCGAGCGGCTGCGTTCGGCGGACGGCACGGAGCGCATCACCGTACGCAACGTGGGTGGACGTGCCTTGATGCTGCCTGTCGAACTCCGGATCGGTACGGACCTCGCCGAGATCGCCGCCATCGCCGTCGGCCGGGCCGGTGAGGAACTCCCAGGCTCCGTCCATGGTTCCGGTCTGTCGTGGACGTCCGGGAACCTGAGGGCAAGCATCGCTGCGGACCCGCAGCCCGACACCAGCTGGGCGCGGCTGGGACTGCTGAAATGGGACTGGGAGCTGTCGCCCGGTGAGGCACGCCGGGTGGTGCTCAGCACCGATCTCAAGCAGACCGACACCAAGGCCGCCCGCACCCGCCCCGGCGGGGGCATCACCCGGAGCGTGGTCTCGGCCTCGCGGGCTGCAAGGCCGCCACGGCTGTGGCACGGCGCCCGAGCAGGCGGTGACGACAGCAGAGTCGGGGCTCTCTTCCGCGCCGGCCTCGACGATGCGAACGCGCTGCTCATGGCCGATCCGGCCGTTCCCTCGGACCTGCATCTCGCCGCGGGAGTCCCCTGGCGCTGCGCTCTCGCCCCGGCCGAGTCCCTGCGTGCGGCGCGGATACTGCTTCCGCTGGGCACCCGGCTCGCGGCAGGCACCCTGCGCACTCTCGCCCGTGGCCAGCTCACCGGGCCGAACCAGGACGCAGGACGTCTCCCCGGAGCGCTGCGGCACGCCGGTCCCTACGCCCCGCCCAGTTGCACGGGGATCGAAGCCACGCTGCTCTTCCCCACGTTGCTGGCCGAGGCATGGCGGTGGGGGCTGCCCGAATGCGACACGGAACAACTGCTGCCCGCCGCCCAGCGCGCTCTGAAGTGGATGCTCCGCGTCGCCGATGACCAGGTATACGTCCCCGATCCTCAGCCCGACGGGCCTTACCGCTGCGAAGTGCAGGCCGGCGCACACCGGGCGGCGCTGCTCGGTGCGGGGTTGCTCGACGCCTATGGATGCGACGGGGGAGGGGAGTTGAGGGAATGGGCGGTGGAACTGCGGCGCCGGTTCCAGGAAGAGTTCTGGTCGGAGGACGACAGCGGAGGAAGACCGATTGCTGTGCGCACCCGAAGCGGAACTGCGGTGACGTATCTGGGTTGTGGTGCCGTCGAGTTGCTGGACAGGGGCCTGGCTGGAGGCGGAGATCTGGCCGAAGGCTTGCTCACGACAGTGCAGACCGCGCAGCTCTCCCGGCTGCTGGCGGGCCCCCGCCTCAACTCCGGCTGGGGCCTGCGCAGCCTCGACAGCCGGGAGGAGCGTCACAATCCGTTCGGACACCGCAGCGGTGCCGTAAGGGCCCAGGAGTCCGTCACAGCGGTGACCTGCCTTGCCGCGGCGGGCCACGAGCAGGAGGCGGGAGCCCTCTTGCGTGGTGTGCTCGATGCGGCGGCGCTCTTCGGGCTGCGACTGCCGGAGATGTACGCAGCCGAGCAGAGAGCCGAGGGCGGCCTGCCGCTGCCACATCCCGCAGCCTGCCGGCCGGCAGCCGTCGCCGCTGCCGGTGTCATCCAGCTGCTCACGACCCTTGCCGGAGTACGCCCGGACGTGCCCGAAGGCACGATCCGTCTGCGCCCGCTGGCGACGGCTCCACTGGGCGCCGTTGAGTTCACCGGTCTCCGCGTGGCCGGGGAGCCCTTCTCCGTTCGGGTGAGCAACAGCGGCAAGGGACGAATCGAGGAGGTCGCCGACAGCCTGCAACCGGTCAGCTGACGCGTGGCGGGGGAGCGTGCTCAGGACGGGAGTTGCCGTGAGGAGGCGCTTGCGAACAGCCTGTTTATCGTCAGGGAGACGACTATGATCACGCCATGCCCTACGATCCGTCGGCCTTCCCTCCGTTCGCCGTCACCGTCGACCTCGTGGTGCTCACGGTGCGCAGACACGCGCTCTGCGCACTGGCCGTACGTCGCGGTGAAACTCCGTACAAGGGAATGTGGGCTCTGCCCGGGGGCTTCGTACGGGCAGACGAAGACCTCGCATCGGCGGCGGCACGCGAACTCACGGAGGAGACCGGCCTGCGGGCTCACGATCAAGGCAGCCGTGATCCGGAAGCTCACCTCGAACAGCTCGCGACCTACGGTGATCCCGATCGCGACCCCCGGATGCGCGTCGTCAGCGTCGCCCATCTCGCGCTCGCGCCGGACCTGCCCTCACCCACTCCCGGGGGCGACGCCCGCAGCGCGCGCTGGGCTCCGGTCGACGCGCTCCTCGGTGTCGGTGAAGCCTCCGCCCGCGACGGCGAGTACAAGACTCCGCTCGCCTTCGATCACGATGAGATCCTTGCCGCAGGTGTCGAACGAGCCCGCTCCAAGATCGAGTATTCCTCGCTCGCCACCGCCTTCTGCCCCCCGGAGTTCACCGTCGGGGAGTTGCGCCGGGTCTACGAAGCGGTGTGGGGGGTGTCGCTCGATCCCCGCAACTTCCACCGGAAGGTGACCGGGACCCCCGGCTTCCTCGTCCCCAGCGGCGGGACGACCACCCGTCAGGGAGGCCGCCCCGCACAGTTGTTCCGCGCGGGAGGGGCGAACCTGCTCAACCCGCCCATGCTGCGCCCCGAAGTCTGAGGTCCGGCTGCAGCCTTAAGCAAAGGGACTTGGCCGGGCAGAGCACATTGCCCGAAAAGCCCGACATGTCGCGTTATCTTGCGGGGATGCGTCCCCCACGCGTTTCGCGGGAGAAGCGATGATCCAGGCCATCGGGCTCACCAGCCTGCCTCGCCGCCACCAACTCAAGCCGACCGTCGACGACCTCACCTTCGAGGCTCGTCCCGGCCGTGTCACCGTCCTTCTCGGACCCAGGGGTTCGGGCAAGACGAGTGCTCTGCGCCTCATGCTCCAGCTGCAGCCCGGACGCGGCATCGCCCTCTTCCGTGGCCGCCCCGTGCACAGGGTTGCCCACCTCGCCCGCGAGGTGGGTGTGTTGCTCGGAGACGTGCCCGGACACCCGGCGCGTACCGCGCGCAGTCACCTGCGCATGCTCACCGCCGCCGCGGGGGTCCCCACGGGCCGGGCGGACGACGTGCTCGACGTCGTAGGTCTGAGCGGCCTCGCCGACCAGCGGATGGGCATGCTCTCACGCGGCATGGACCGACGCCTGGGCGTGGCCTGCGCGTTGCTGGGCGACCCCCACACACTGGTCATGGACGAACCCGCTCACGGGCTGTCCCCTCGCGAGACCAACTGGCTGTACTCGTTGCTGCGTGGCTACGCGACGCAGGGCGGCACCGTTCTGGTCACTTCGCACCGGGCCGACGAAGCCGCCGATCTCGCTGACCGTGTCGTGAGCATCGACTCCGGCCGCCTCGTCGCCGACCAGGAGTCCGCCGACTTCGTACGAACCCGTCTCCGGCCGCGCGTCGCCGTACGCACTCCCCATGCCGAACGCCTCACGTCCGTCCTCACCCAGGAAGCCCGCAAGGCCGGACCGGCGGGACGCGACAGCGGCCCGTTGAAAGTCGTCCGCGAAGACGGCAGCCGTGTCTCTGTCTACGGCAGCAGCTGCGCCGAAGTCGGCGAGTATGCCTACCGGCACGGCATTCTTGTGCACCAACTCACCGACGAGAGCGGGGATGCGGGAGACGCAGGTACCCCTGCGCCCCTCGACCGTGCTGATGGCCGTCGCCCCTCCCTCCCGTCGGCAGGCTCCGCCTCCGCCGCCGAACCGGCAGCTCCCGAAGGGGAGTCGGCGTATGCAGCCGAGGATTCCGAAGCTGCCCCTGCGACACGGGACTCGGGAACCGAGCCGGTGATGTCGGAGGCTGAGGTGGCTCCAGCGACCCCGGAAGAGCCATCGGAGCCTGCGACTTCAGAAATGGAATGCGCGCCGACGGCATCCGGCAGACAGCCCGGACTCCTGCCACCCGAACCAGCGAGCGCGCAGTCGGCGCCCCAACCGGAAACCGAGCTTGCGACCGCGGACGCGGAACTTGGCCACGCCGCACCAGAACCGGACTCCGGGACCGACGACTCCGACTCCGACTCCGACATCCAGACCGACTCCGACATCGAGACCGACCCGGAGCTCGTGCCCGCGCTGGTCGCGGCCACGCCCGCCGCAGAAGCTTCCTCCCCGGAAGGTGAGTCGTCCTCCGCAGACGTTTCCGTCCCGGCGGACGCTCCCGCCTCCGCAGCCTCCGTAGCCTCTGCAGCCGAGTCTCCCTCGGCGTCGGCCTCCCCTCAGCCCGCCACCGATTCCGTCTCGACGCTCGTCCCGTTGGCCTCTCCGGACGCCCCGACCGTCCGGATCAGCGACAGCCCTCTCGTCGACTCCTCAACCCCGCGATCCGCGGCCCCCGAACGACCCGTCACGGCGGCCGTATCCCGCAGCCCCCAGCCCTCCTGGACCCCGACGCGTCCTCCCGCGCGCGCCGCGGCCGAGCTCCCGCCGCAGATGCACGCTGTCGCGCGCCCCGGCCCCGTCGCCCCGCTGCGCTACGAACTGCGCCGCTTGTTCAGCGTCCGGACCACTTGGGTCACCATGGCCGCAGCAGTGGTGACGGCGCTGTGCCTCGCGCTCGTTCTGGCCCGTACCGGCATCGGGCTCCCCCCGGCCTCCGACAGTACGGTCGCCCCCGCCGTGCGCCTGCTCACGGGCTGGCCGTCGGGGGGCGTGTTCCTTCTCCCTCCTGTGGCCGTCGCCGTCGGCCTGTTGGGGGCGCTCGCCTTCGGTGAGGAGTTCCGTTACCCGGCTCTCGCACCCGCCCGCTCTCCGGTACCGCGCAGACTCAGCCTCCTCGCGTCCAAGCTCGCCGTATCGGCAGCGCTCTCCGTCGTGCTCAGCCTCGCGGTCGCAGCCCTCAACGCGGCAGCCCTGACGTTGTTCTTCGGCCCCGGCGTGCTCGCCCTCTCCTCCGCCACCTCCGATTCGGCCTTCCCGCCCGCGGGTTCCTCCGGCGGCGACGCACCTTGGCAACTTCACGTCGCAGCAGTACTGGCCTTCACCACCGGCTGTGCCTGGGCCGGCCTTCTCGCTGCCGGCATCTTCCGGTCAGCCACCCTCGGGACCGCAGTGGTGCTGGCGGTGCCGATTCTCATCGCCCCAGCGGTACGGCCCTTGCTCGGCGGATCCACGGGCCGGTCCCTGGACGGACTGCCCGAACGTCTGGAGGCCGCCTTGCTCGTGCCCTGGCCTCCCGGAGCCGAACGCTGGGTGTCGGCCGCGATCCAGTTCGCTTCCCAACCCGTCGCCCAGGCACTGGCGTTGTCGCTGGCCGTGCTGTTCTTCGTCCACCTCGTCACGGCGGTACGCAGCCGGGCTCGATGACACAGCTGCCGGGGTGCCGGCCAGGGGATGAAAGGTGTCAACGCCCTGCATATGACAGGTAGATGGTCGCCGGGCATCGACGTCTTCCGATAAGGCGTCAATTGCGAGGAAGTCAGCGATCACCCTTTCGTGTGCTTTTCACCAAAGCCCTCAAGACCCCGCTGAGCGCCGCCGACAAAGGATGCGTGACTACCCTTGCGCACACCATGATGACCGCGGCTCGTTCAGCCGACTCCGGGCTCGTCGGCCCGGGAGAAATCGACCGTTACGCGTACGCCGAGTCCTCCGGCACGGCACGCACGACCAGCAACGTCCCTGCCTGGCAAGGCTCCGAGTCCGACATCAACCGTGTCGGCCGCCGCGCGGCAGGCAATCGCGGACGTGGTCTGCACGGCCAACTCGTCCAGCAGCTCGGTCAGATGATCGTCTCCGGTGACCTGGGGGCCGACCGTCCGCTGGTTCCCGAAGAGATCGGCCACCGCTTCGAGGTCTCCCGCACCGTCGTCCGCGAATCCCTCCGGGTCCTGGAGGCGAAGGGTCTCGTCAGTGCCAGGCCCAATGTGGGTACGAGAGTGCGCCCTGTCAGCGACTGGAATCTGCTCGATCCAGACATCATCGAATGGCGTGCCTTCGGCCCGCAGCGGGAGGACCAGCGCCGGGAGCTGCGTGAACTGCGCAGCACCATCGAGCCGTTGGCCGCCCGTCTCGCCGCGGGTCAGATGCGGGACGAGGTGCAGCAGCGTCTCGCCGACATGGTCGAGATCATGACCCATGCCCTCGGCCAGGGCGACACCCTCACCTTCTCCCGCGCGGACGCCGAATTCCACGGACTGCTCCTGCAGGCAGCGGGGAACCGCATGCTCGAACATCTCTCGGGCATCGTCTCGGCCGCCCTGCAGGTGTCCGGTGGTCCGGCCATCGGATGCGACAGGGCAACCGAGGCGTCGGTCGCTCACCACCAGCGGGTGGCCGACGCCCTCGGCTCGGGAGAGTCCGCAGCGGCAGAGGCCGCGATGCGTCAGTTGCTCTGCGGACGTTCTGAGGCCACGCCTCCGGTTCCTCAGCCGGGCGCTTCCGGCGGCGGTGGCGGTGCAGCCGGTGCCGACCACGTGGTTCCGGCGCCGCGCGAGCACTGAGGCGGGTGCCGAGGACTCCGGCCGTCCTGTGCCGTACGGGCGAGGGCCGGAGGAGGAAGCCGCGACTGGCAAGCCGCGACCGCGGCACATACGGATGCGCCGCCGGACTCCGGCGGCGCATCCGTTTCAGGCCCGCAAGAGCGGGGTTCCGCACTTTCCATGTCCCTTTCATTCTCATTTCATGAAGTTCTCACCGGAATGTACGGGTGCAGGATGTGATCCGGGCCACGCGTATTGCCCGTAACGCTTCGCGTCGCAGCGCGATGACTCAAGAGGTGACAGCCGAGGAGGGAATATGGAGCCCTGCGCCCGGCGCTCATAGAGGCGCTGTATTCCTCCGATGCTCAGCCCGCGCCGTCGGTTCATCCCCACCGGCGGTTTGCCGTTTCCATCGTTCCGAGAGGTTGTTCGTGTCGGCCAGCACATCCCGTACGCTCCCCGCGGAGATCGCCGAATCCGAATCTGTGGTGGCGCTCATCGAGCGGGGAAAGGCTGAGGGGCAGATCGGCGGCGACGACGTGCGTCGGGCCTTCGAGGCTGACCAGATTCCGCCAACCCAGTGGAAGAACGTACTGCGCAGCCTCAACCAGATCCTCGACGAGGAGGGTGTGACGCTGATGGTGAGTGCCGCCGAGGCCCCCAAGCGCACCCGTAAGAGCGTCGCGGCGAAGACCCCGGCCAAGCGCACCGCCACGAAGGCGGTTCCGGCCAAGACTGCCGCCGCGAAGCAGGCCGCCGTCACGTCGGAGTCTCCTGTGGAGGTCGACGCGGTCGCCGTGGACGACGCCGTCGACGTGGCCGCTGCCGAGACGATCGCCGAGCCGGTCAAGAAGACCGGCGCCAAGAAGGCCGTGGCCAAGAAGACGGCCAAGAAGGCGACCGCGAAGAAGGCCGCTCCGAAGAAGACCGCATCCAAGAAGTCCGTCGTCGACGAGCTCCTCGAGGGTTCCGACGAAGGCGCCGAAGAGGCACCGGCCAAGCCCACGAACAAACCAGGTGCCGAGGACGGTCCCACTGCCGAGGTGAAGAACGAGAACGAGGGCTTCGTTCTCTCCGACGACGACGAGGACGACGCACCTGCCCAGCAGGTCGCCGCCGCCGGTGCCACGGCCGACCCCGTCAAGGACTACCTGAAGCAGATCGGCAAGGTTCCCCTCCTCAACGCCGAGCAGGAGGTCGAACTCGCCAAGCGGATCGAGGCGGGCCTCTTCGCAGAGGACAAGCTGGCCGCCGCCGACAAGCTGGCGCCGAAGCTCAAGCGCGAGCTGGAGATCATCGCCGAGGACGGGCGCCGCGCCAAGAACCACCTCCTGGAGGCCAACCTCCGTCTGGTGGTCTCCCTGGCCAAGCGCTACACCGGCCGCGGCATGCTCTTCCTGGACCTGATCCAGGAGGGCAACCTCGGTCTGATCCGCGCGGTCGAGAAGTTCGACTACACCAAGGGCTACAAGTTCTCCACGTACGCCACCTGGTGGATCCGTCAGGCGATCACCCGCGCCATGGCCGACCAGGCCCGCACCATCCGTATCCCGGTGCACATGGTCGAAGTCATCAACAAGCTCGCGCGCGTCCAGCGCCAGATGCTCCAGGACCTGGGCCGTGAGCCCACCCCGGAGGAGCTGGCCAAGGAGCTCGACATGACCCCTGAGAAGGTCATCGAGGTCCAGAAGTACGGCCGTGAGCCGATCTCGCTGCACACCCCCCTGGGTGAGGACGGCGACAGCGAGTTCGGTGACCTCATCGAGGACTCCGAGGCGGTCGTACCGGCCGACGCTGTCAGCTTCACGCTTCTCCAGGAGCAGCTGCACTCCGTGCTGGACACGCTCAGCGAGCGCGAGGCGGGAGTGGTCTCGATGCGCTTCGGCCTGACGGACGGTCAGCCCAAGACGCTGGACGAGATCGGCAAGGTCTACGGCGTGACCCGTGAGCGGATCCGTCAGATCGAGTCCAAGACGATGTCCAAGCTGCGTC
>DATMEI010000863.1:0-3575 GCA_035556995.1 Streptomyces sp. | reverse complement strand
GGCCGGTCACCCGGCGGGAGGCGTCGTCCCAGACCGGGCGGATACCGAGGAGGGCCAGCGCCTCCGCCACGTCGTCGCCCGCCGTGCGCATCGCGCTCGTACCCCACAACGACAGTCCCACGGACGTGGGCCACTCGCCGTTGTCGCTGCGGTAGCGCTCCAGGAGGGAGTCGGCCAGGGCCTGTCCGGTCTCCCAGGCCAGGCGGGAGGGGACGGCCTTGGGGTCGACCGAGTAGAAGTTGCGGCCGGTCGGCAGGACGTTGACCAGGCCGCGCAGCGGGGAGCCGGACGGGCCCGCGGGAACGAAGCCGCCTTCCAGGGCGTGCACCGCGTGGTCGATCTCCTGCGTGGTGGCGGCGAGTCGCGGCACGACCTCGCGGGCGGCGAAGTCCAGTACGGCGCCTGCCTGTCGACGCTGTTCGGCGGGGAGCTGGGCGACCGCCCCGGGGACGGCGTCCGGTCGCCAGCCGGCCTCCTCCATGGCCTCGACGAGGGAACGGGCCGTGGCCTCGGCTTCGTCCGCGCCGCTGCGGTCGCCCGCGGACTCGTCCAGGCCGAGGGCCTCGCGCAGACCCGGCAGGCTCGTGGTGCCGCCCCAGATCTGGCGTGCGCGCAGCACGGCGAGGACGAGGTTGACGCGCTCGGGCCCCTGCGGTGCCGCTCCCAGTACGTGCAGGCCGTCGCGGATCTGGGCGTCCTTGACCTCGCACAGCCAGCCGTCGACGTGCAGCAGGAAGTCGTCGAAGCCGTCGTCGTCGGGGCGTTCCTCCAGCCCGAGGTCGTGGTCGAGTTTCGCCGCCTGGATGAGCGTCCAGATCTGGGCGCGGATCGCGGGCAGCTTCGCCGGGTCCATGGAGGAGACGGCGGCGTACTCGTCGAGGAGCTGCTCCAGGCGTGCGATGTCACCGTAGGACTCGGCTCGTGCCATGGGCGGTACGAGGTGGTCGACGAGGGTGGCGTGGACGCGGCGCTTGGCCTGGGTGCCCTCGCCGGGGTCGTTGACGAGGAAGGGGTAGATCAGCGGCAGGTCGCCGAGGGCGGCGTCGGGCGCGCAGGCGGCGGAGAGCCCGGCGTTCTTGCCGGGGAGCCATTCGAGGTTGCCGTGCTTGCCGAGGTGGATCATGGCGTCGGCGCCGAAGCCGCCGTCCTCGCTGGGCGCGGAGATCCAGCGGTAGGCCGCCAAGTAGTGGTGGGAGGGCGGCAGATCGGGGTCGTGGTAGATCGCGATGGGGTTCTCGCCGAAGCCGCGCGGCGGCTGGATGAGGATCAGCAGGTTCCCGCGGCGCAGGGCGGCGAGCACGATGTCGCCGTCCGGGTTGCGGCTGCGGTCGACGAACATCTCACCCGGCGGCGGACCCCAGTGCTCCTCCACCGACTCGCGCAGCACGGCGGGCAGTTCGGCGTACCAGCGGCGGTAGTCGGCGGCGGGGATGCGTACGGGGTTGCGGGCGAGCTGTTCCTCGGTGAGCCACTCCTGGTCGTGTCCGCCGGCTTCGATGAGGGCGTAGATCAGTTCGTCGCCTTCGCCGGACTCGAGTCCGGGTACGGGATCGGCGCCCTCGGCGGATTCGCCGAAGTCGTAGCCCTCCTCGCGCAGCCGTCGCAGCAGGGCCACGGCGCTGGCCGGTGTGTCGAGGCCGACGGCGTTCCCGATGCGGGAGTGCTTGGTCGGGTACGCGGACAGCACGAGCGCAAGTCGCTTGTCGGCGGCGGGTGTTCCGCGCAGCCTGGCGTGCCGGACGGCGATTCCGGCGACGCGGGCGGCACGTTCCGGGTCGGGGATGTACGCGGGGAGGCCGTCCTCGTCGATCTCCTTGAAGGAGAAGGGCACGGTGATCAGACGGCCGTCGAACTCGGGGACGGCGACCTGGCTCGCGGCGTCCAGCGGGGAGACTCCCTCGTCGTTCTCCTCCCAGGCGCTGCGCGGGCTGGTGAGGCAGAGCGCCTGGAGCACGGGCACGTCGAGGGAGGCGAGCGCACCCGCGTCCCACGCTTCGTCGTCGCCGCCCGCCGAGGCTTCCGCGGGCCGCGTCCCCCCGGCGGCCAGCACTGTGGTGACGACGGCGTCCACGGGGCGCAGCGCTTCCAGCAGTTCGGGTTCGGGGGCGCGCAGCGAGGCCACGTACAGCGGAAGCGGCCTGCCTCCGGCGTCCTCGATCGCGCCGCAAAGGGTGTCGACGAAGGCGGTGTTGCCGCTCATGTGGTGGGCGCGGTAGTAGAGCACCGCGACTGTGGGGCCGGTGACTCCGGTGATGCCTGGCCTGGCCTCGCGCTCCAGCGGACCCCAAGTGGGCGCCGGGGCGGGCGGTTCGAAGCCGTGGCCGGTCAGCAGCACAGTGTCGGAGAGGAAACGCGCGAGCTGTTCGAGGTTGGCGGGGCCGCCGTGCGCGAGGTAGGCGTGTGCCTCGGTGGCGATGCCGACGGGAACGGTGGAGTTCTCCATCAGCTGTGCGTCGGGGGCCTGTTCACCGGTCAGCACCACGACGGGACGGCCCTGGGCGAGGACGAGTTCGAGCCCTTCCTCCCAGGCGCGCACTCCGCCGAGCAGGCGTACGACGACGAGTTCGGCGCCTTCGAGCAGCGCCGGGAGCTCTTCGTGGGTGAGGCGGGAGGGGTTGGCGTAGCGGTAGGGCACGGGGCCGGCCGCGGAACGTGCGCTGAGCAGATCGGTGTCGGATGTGGACAGCAGCAGAATCATGCGGCAGGCCTTCCTCGGGGTCCGCGCCCCAGGCGGTGAAGAGACGGCGGGAGTTCCTGGCTCGCCCTCACGTGCCGGGCTCACAGTGGCGGGACCGCACCGGACTCACACCGGCTTCCTCCCCTGACGCCGTCATGACGTCGGCGGGCCACACGGCCCGCCTGCAGAACATAGTAAGGGGCCGCGGCAGAAGCGCAGGTGATACGGGCCGGCCCGCCATCGGTATGCTCGCCGCCATGCCGCAACTCACCTCGACCCGACGAGAACGGGATGAACCGGGCAGCCGGGCGCCCGTACGTGACCGCGGTGACGCCTGCCCCGGAGCCCTCCGCCTGCACGCCGCCGACGACGGCGCTCTGGCCCGTGTCCGCATCCCCGCAGGCCTGTTGACCGCCTCGCAGACCCTCGCGCTCGCGGAGACGGCCGAGCACCTGGGCGACGGGCACATCGACATCACCTCGCGCGGCAACCTCCAACTGCGGGGCCTGGACGAGCGGGAGAGCGTGCGGCTGTCGTCCGCGCTCGACGCCGTCGGGCTTCTGCCCTCTCCCCGTCACGAACGCGTACGCAACGTCCTCGCCTCTCCCCTGAACGGCCTGGACTCCCTGGGCGGTGCCGATGTGCGCTGCTGGGCGGCCCGGTTGGACGGGCTGCTGTGCGCGAGCGAAGCGGCGACCGGACTTTCGGGACGTTTCCTCTTCGCCCTCGACGACGGGCGCGGCGATGTCGCGGCGCTCGACGCGGATGTGACATTGATCGCTCTTCACGGCCGTCCGTCGCGGGCGCTGCTGCGCGTGGGCGACGAGGCCGAGGGCGTATGCGTAGCAGGCGAGGACGCTCCGGGAGCGGCGCTGCTGGCGGCGGAGGTCTTCCTCAC
>DATMEI010000862.1:0-3715 GCA_035556995.1 Streptomyces sp. | reverse complement strand
CGCGGCAGTGTTGCGTTGACTTTCGTCTATTCACGGGCGGAGAATCCCTGCGATCCAGGCAGACGGCACATCGGAGGTGCAGTGATGAAGCTCATCCGGCCGAGCATTCTCATGGCGCTGGTTTCGCTGCTTTTTGTGAGTGAAGCGGCCGCGCAAACCACCATTCGCATGAGCCCCAACCAGCAGCTCGTCAAAGGTCAAAGGATCGAGGTGGCGGGCAAGGGCTACCTCATCATGCAAACGGACGGCAACCTCGTCCTGTACGACGCCGCCAACAAGCCCCGATGGGCGACCGGCACCAACCGCCGGGCCATCACTCACGTCGTCATGCAGCCCGACGGCAACCTGGTGATCTACAGGAACAAGACCGCAGTCTGGGCATCGGACACCTACAACGCGAACGCCCAGGGCGGATACTTCGAGATCGACCTCACTACGTGGACCGGCAGGATCTACCGTGCCGACGGTCAAGTCGCAAAGGTGCTGTTCGGCAGCCCGGCGCCGCCGGTCCAGCCGAGTACGGCAACCGCCCCGGTCGCACAGCCTCCGCCGAGTCAGCCGGTCCAGCTGAATATCGGAACCGCCCCGCTCGCGACTCCAACGCCTGCGCCACAGACCGTCCAGATGATCGAGGGACCCACGACAGTCATCTCGGGGACTCTCGCCCCGGCGACGAGCTACTCGAACCTCGGGACAACGGCAGCTGTGTCGGCCGCCCTTCAGCTCCAGTCCGGAACGGCGCCGCCGAGGGGGACGCCGGGGGTGAAATGCATCGACTTCTCGCTCACCGGGAGCTGCGGCTCCGACAAGGCCGACAAGCTCGGCAGCTACTCGCTGAACATGAAATGCGACGAAGGATTCTACGATCCGATCTGGGGCGGCACTTGCTGGAAGTGTCCGGACGACGACGGATCGGGCGCCTTCATCCGCTCGGCCAACAAGATCCAGGACGCCGATGCCTGCTGGCGAGTTCCGAAGGAGAAGACCGGTTCGGCGATCCGGGTCAAGAACACGGCCTGGGCCTGGGAGTGCCCGGGCGGCACGTTCTGGGACGGCTACGACTGGGGCGCCTGCTGGAAATGCCCGGAGGCGCTGCCGCGGCGGACCGGCCACCCGGTCCATTCCGGAGACGCATGCGCGACCGCGGTCAATGAGACCAAGCCCGCGATTTTCCTGAAGTTCAACGGCTGTCCCGATCCCCAGCAGGCGCTGGCCAGCGGAACCGTGACTCCTGATGGCAGGCGCATGCCCGGACGGCCGTTTCTCGACGTCGGCGCCGGCTGGGCCGCAGGTCAGGCCGGTGGAGCCTGCTATGCCTGCCCGGTCGTGGACCGGGACGGATACTTTCTCATCACCGATCGCACCGGCAGTGCGGTGACCGCCGGCGACGCCTGTGCCATTCGGATGAAGTACGGGCCGGCACCATTTTCCGAGCCGGGAATGGCCGGACTGGCCACGGTGGGGCTGATCCAGGACAAGCAGATTCTGGAATCCGTCCGATTCACACGGGAGCTGTATCGGCAGGCGGCCGCAAACGGAATCGAGCAACCGACCGCCTTTGTGGGAGAGCAATGGGCCGATGTCGCCGCGCGCCCGTCGACGAACACCTATCTGCGCGTCGCGGTCTTCAACCGTCTGCTCGAGGCCGCGCAAACACCCGCGGCTTCCCGCTCGCCGGCGCAGCAGGCGGCTGTCGCCGCGATGGAAAAGTACATCCACGACAAGCGCGTCTACGTGGCCCAGGTCGCCCTCGATATGTACAAGGCCTGGAAGGCGAAATCCGACGAATGGAACGCGACACACGCGCAGAGTCCGATCGCGCAGCTCTTCGACTACGGCACCGTTCCGCTGGACTTCATCGGCATGGCTGCCGCTGTCCTGGCGCCGGCAGCTGGAACCTCCGGCATGCTGGTCGCCGGTGCGTTGTCGGCTCAATGGACCTCCGGGGCTCTCGCCGCCAGCAAGGACGTCGCGGACACCGCTTACAGGGCGGCCTCGCTCTCGCAGGTCGCAAGCCCCCTGCAGGTGGCGACTTCGGAAGCCAAAGCGGCCACTCCTCTCATGATCGAGTTGGCGAATCAGGTCAAGTCAGCATCCACGGCGAAGGCGACGACCGACATAGCGAGGGCGGCGCTTTCAGTGCGGATCGTGGCGTCTCTTGCGGTAGGGGCGATCGAGATTGCGACGACGATCATTGCCGCCGTCGCCATGGATCAGTTCATGTCGATCATCACGGCGCAGTCGAAGCTGGAGGGAGCTCTCGCGACCGCGAAGACGCAGACGATCAATCTCGGCACTCTCGTTTCGACGACCGGAGGAACGGACGAGTTGCGATGGCATTTCGCGCAGGCGGTCGGGAACGCCCCGGTGATGCCGGAGCCGCCCGCGCTGCTGACCCTGGCCCAGGCCGGCAAGACGAAGGCGGCGACGACGAACTACGCGCTGCCGACGAATTAAGAAACCGCGGCACCCGAGAACTGAAACGCCGGGAGGTGACTCCCGGCGCTTTCTTTTTCCGGCCGGACAAGCCGATGTCGACCGGGCTGACGTCAGGGCTTGAGGACCGCCTTGACGACAGCGAGACCCTCCATGTCCGCGAGCGCCCGTCCTGCCTCGGCGAGCGTGTACTCGCGCGTGACGAGATCGCGCCACCGGAAACGTTCCCGGTGCCGGGCCATCAGGGCGAGCGAGCGGTGGAGGTGCGTGAACTCGTACCCCCAGCATCCCAGGATCGTGGCGTGGCGGCGGTTGATGTGCCGGTGCGGGTTGATCGCTACGTCTCCCGAATCGGTGTACTGGCCCACGACGACGTAGCGGCCGCCGTCGCGGAGCATCTCCAGCCCCTCGGGCACGGCAGCGGGATTCCCCGAGGCCTCGACGACGACGTCCGCTCCCCGGCCCGATGTGCGCTCCCGCACCCAGGAGACGCGACCCGCCGGGTCTGTGGCCACCGTGATGTCGAGCGTGTCCTCGGCACCCAGCCGCCGGGCCGCTTCGAGCCGCGCGGCCGGCGCCCCGACGACGAAAACGCGCAGTGCGCCGGCGAGCTGCGCGAAGATTGCCGCGTTCAACCCGACGGGCCCGCTGCCCTGGACGACCACCGTGTCGCCGAGGGCGACGCCCGCCCGTTCGACCGCATGGAATCCGGTCGGAAGGCCGCAGCCACCACCCATGAAGTCGAGCGCATCGAGCCCGTCCGGGATCCGCAACATGCGGACGCCAGGCTTGATCTCGATCCGCTCGGCCCAGCCTCCGAGCAACCCGTCCTCTGCGGAGGTCGTGATGCCGTACACCCGTCGGCTCGGGCAGCGCGTCGCCGTTTTCGCCACGAGGCAGTGCCAGCAGCTTCCGCAGGTCCCGAAGACGTCGAAGAAGGTGACGAGAGAGCCCGGCCGGATCTCCCGCCCGTCCACGTCACGTACGGGGCCCCGGCTCTCGAGCAGACGTCCGCAGTTCACATGCCCGGGAATGATCGGATAGGGGACGCCGGAGAGACGGCCATGGTGGAGGTGTACGTCGGTCCCGCAGACTTCGCTCGCCACCATTTCGAGGACCGCTCCGCCCTCCTCGGGCCGCGGCTCCTCGAAGCGACGCCGCTCCAGTGCCTGGCCAGGACCCGGCATGACGACGGCTTGGACGGTCATGCGCTATCGAGTGATGAGAAGCGTTGCCAGGCCTAGGAACAGGCCCATGCTCGCCACGTCGGTCGCCGTCG
>DATMEI010000861.1:0-2905 GCA_035556995.1 Streptomyces sp. | reverse complement strand
CACGAGGAGGGGGTGGTGCGGCAGCAGCGGATCGCCGTACACCCGGGCACACCCACGGACGCCGAACTCGAACGCTTCATCGCCCAGGCCCACGCCACCGACATCGGCTCCGAGGCCGAGGTCGTCCACGAAGGTCCGGCGCCGGACAAGTCCCTGCGGGAGCGTGCGGGACGCCGGGGCATCCGGGTCCGCAGCTTCCTCGAGTTCCAGGGGCTGCTCGACCTGCGGGCCTACGTCACGGCCCAGACCGCGGCGCTCACCGCGGACGACCGGTACGCACCCGGCCTCTACCTCCCCCAGCGCTACCGCGAGGCCGAACGCCCCGACGGCGAGGAACGCGACGGCCTCGTCGAGAAGATGCTTCAGCTCCTGGAGGCCGACCACGGCCGGTTCATGCTGCTGCTGGGCGACTTCGGGCACGGAAAGACCTTCGCCCTGCGGGAGTTGGCCCGCCGCATCCCCGAACAGCTCCCGCATCTGACGCCGTTGCTCATCCCCCTCAACACACTCGACCGGGCACACAGCCTCGAAGGTCTGGTCGCCGCCCACCTCGCGGGCCACGACGTCGACACCATCGATCTGCGTGCCCTGCGCTACATGCTCAAACAGGGCCGCGTCGTCCTGCTCTTCGACGGCTTCGACGAGCTGGTCAACCGCGTCAGTTACGACCGCGCCGCCGACCATCTCCAGGTCCTGCTCGACGCGTCCGTCGACAACGCCAAGATCGTGGTGAGCAGCCGTACCCAGCACTTCAAGTCGCAGGCGCAGATCCTCACAGCGCTCGGTGAACGGGTCGGCATGCTGCCCCAGCGCCGGATCCTCTCCCTCGAAAGCTTCGTCCCGGCGCAGATCCACGCCTACCTCACCAACCGCTACGGGGACGAGACCGTGGCCGGGCAGCGCTTCCAACTGCTGCAGAACATCCCGGACTTGCTCTCCCTGTGCCGCAATCCCCGCCTGCTCAGCTTCGTCGCGGACCTCCACCCGGACCAGCTGCGCGCCGTCGCGGGAGCGGGCCGCGCACTGAGCGCCGCAGGCCTGTACGAGGACGTCTTCACCGCCTGGCTCACCTTCGAGGAACGCCGCGCCCAGGGCGGACCCGGATCGGCGCCGGGGCTGAGGCGGGAACACCTGTGGGCTTCGGTGACCGCACTCGCGCAGCGCCTGTGGGAGGGCGGCAGAAGCGCACTGCGCCTGGACGAACTGACGGAGACGGTGTCCGGGACCCTCAGCGGGCTGGCCGACAGCAGCTCGCTCTCCGTCCCCGAGAGTGCCCAGGCGGTGGGTGCGGGCAGCCTGCTGGTGCGTACGGAGGACGGGCTCTTCCAGTTCATCCACGGCTCCGTCGTCGAATGGCTCGTCGCACGCGAGGCCGCGGCCCAACTGGCGGGCGGGGAGCGGGGATTGCTGTCCGCCCGTCCCCTCAGTCAGCTCGCGGTGGAGTTCTTCTGCGACATGGCCGACCATGCGCTGTGCGCCGCATGGGTCCAGGACGTCCTCAACTCCCCCGGACCCGGCACCAGTGAGGCCGCGCGGGCCAACGCGGTCCGCGTCATCGACCGGCTGCGTGTGCCCGCCGACGCCGACCTCCGTGGCGCCCGGCTCGTCGGCGAGGACCTCTCGGCACGCGACTTCTCCGGCGTGGACCTCACAGGGGCCGACCTCACCGACGCGCGGCTGCTCGGCGCCAACCTCTCCGGAGCCGTACTGAGGGACGCCCGGCTGGTCGGCGCCCGCCTCGACCGTGCCGACCTCAGCGGCGCGGACCTCACGGGAGCCGACCTGCGCAGGGCCGGCCTGACCAGGACCGACTTGCGCGGCGCCCGCCTCTCCGGCAGCCGGTGGAACCGTGCCGCGCTCATCGACCCGTTCACCGACCCGCAGGTCCGCGCGGCCCCGGAGCTGCGTACCGCCTCGATCGCTCCCGAGATGCCGGTGGAGGCCGGGCTGCGTCCGTCGGCTGTCGGCGTCCCCTACGGCTTCGACATGCGTGCGAGCCGGCTGCCCGAGCCCATCTCCTACAGCCCCGACGGTGAACTACTGGCCGTGGGCAGCGAGGACGGCGGTGTGCTGGTCTGCGCCGCGGAGACCGGAAGGGCGATGCGCACGCTCCACGGGCACGAAGAGCGCGTCTACGCCGTCAAGTTCCGCTCGACGGTGCTCGCCACGGGCGGTGCCGACGGAACCGTAAGGCTGTGGGACCCCGTCTCGGGCCGCTGCCGGCACAAGCTCGACGTCCATCCCGGCGGGGTCTGGCCCGTCTCCCTGGACCAGGCCGGGCGGCTCCTGGCAACGGGTGACGCGGAGGGCCTGGTCACGCTGTGGGACGTCGCGTCCGGTGAGCCGCTGCACCGGCTGCCCGGCCACACCGCTCCCGTCTACACGGCCGTCTTCAGCCCTGACGGCGACACCCTCGTCACGGGCGACTCGGGGGCCGCACTGCGGATCTGGGACACCCGGGCGGGGCTGTGCACAGGGACGCTCGAAGGTCACCGAGGGGCGGTCTACCGCGCCAGGTTCAGCCCTGACGGCACCCTCCTCGCCACGGGCGACCAGGGCGAGGACGGGCACGGCGTGGTCCGCGTCTGGAACGTGTCCGACGGCGCGCTCCTGCACGAGTTCACGGGCCACTCGGGACGCGTCTACACCCTCGACTTCCACCCCTCGGGCAATCTGCTCGTCAGCGGCGACACCGACGGCCAGGTACGGCTGTGGGACCCGCTCGTCGGGACGACCGCCGGAACCCTGGAGCGCTGCACGGGCGTCGTGTACCAAGTGCTGTTCGGAGACGAGGGCCGGCTGCTCGCCGCCTGCGACAGCGACGGCACCGTACGGCTCTGGCGCGTCACCTCCAGCAGGGGCCCTCATACGGTGACTCTCCTTCCCCAGCAGCCCGTTGAACACC
>DATMEI010000860.1:0-9670 GCA_035556995.1 Streptomyces sp. | reverse complement strand
GCCGTCATGGTCGGATCTGCCCGCGGTCAAGGCGGGACAGGTGACGATGTGGGACGCCGAGCCGCGCTTCTCCTACGCCGGCGCGGCCCCGCTCCTGGAGCAGCTCGCCAAGGCCATCGAGGACGCGAAGAAGACCGGTTGAGCCGCGAGCCGCTTCCGGCCGAAGACCTGACGCAGACGCGTACGCCGGGAAACCGGCCGTCACGCCCAACGGCACCGCACCACGTACAGCGCACGTCGCCCCGCACGTAGGCACACCCGGGAGGAGCCCGCAGCATGAGTACCGCAGCCCCCGAAGCCCCCGCCCTCACCGTCCCGTTCGAGTTCTTCGACGTGCATGTCGTGGCAACCCGGCGGCTGGGACCCACCATGCTGCGCATCACCTTCGGCGGCGAAGCGCTGCGGAACTTCGCCTCGGGCGGGCGCGATCAGCGCTTCAAACTGTTCCTGCCGCACCCCGGCCAGGACGCACCGGTCGTCCCGGCCGAGGCGGGCGACTCCTGGTTCACGATCTGGCGGGCGATGGACCCGGACGTACGCGGCATCATGCGTTCCTACACCGTGCGGGAGCAGCGCCGGTTCCCGCACGAGGAGCTGGACATCGACTTCGCGCTGCACGGCGTGGGCGATCCTGCCGACGGGGCGGCGGCCGGTTTCGTACCGGCCGGCCCGGCGTCCCGGTGGGCCGCCGACGCCCGTCCGGGAGACCGCGTCACCATCCTGGGCCCCGTCGTGGACGACAACGGCGGCGTCGACTTCAGGCCGCCGTCCGGCACCGACTGGGTGCTGATCAGCGGGGACGAGACGGCCCTGCCGGCCGTCGCCGGGATACTGGAGTGGCTGCCGCCCGGCACTCCCGCGAAGGTCTGGATCGAGGTGCCGCACGCCGACGACATCCAGGACCTGCCGACGACTGCCGACGCCGACATCACCTGGCTCGTCAGGGACAATACCACTCAGGCGCGTACGGACTTCGTGCTCGGCTCGATCAGCGCGGCGAGGTTCCCGGAAGGCACTGCCTACGCGTGGATCGCGGGCGAGGCCGGCACGGTCAAGACTCTGCGGCGTCATCTGGTCGGTGAGCGCGGATTCGACCGCAGGGCTGTGAAGTTCACCGGCTACTGGCGGATGAACACGACGGAGGAGCAGCTCGTGGAGGAAGCGGTCTCCGGTGCGGAGGGGGCCGAGAGCGACTGAGCCGGGGCCGCGGCCAAGGGGGAGGCGGCGGGCCGGAGCAGGCGCCGGCAGTCAGCTCCCGGGGTCAGCCCTGCCCGTCAAGCCGCTGCTCCTCTAGCCCCTGCCCTCAAAGTCCCAGCCGCGCAAGCGCTTTGCCCGCATCAAGGCCGCACGTCCCGTCCCCGGCGGCCGTCCAGGCGGCACCGCACAGCGCCCGCAGACCGTCCAACGCTTCGCCCTCCCCCTCCAGTTCGAGCACATCGGCACCGGCCCTCGCGTTCCAGCCTCCGCAGCTGAAGCCCGGCCCGGCATCCGAGGCCGGATCCGACGCCGGCTCCGCCAACTCCGGCTGTTCCTGGGCCAGTCCGCGCAGATCCCGCGCGACGTAGACCGGCCGGTGCTCGGGCGGCGCCGCCAGCAGCTGGGCACCGTCCGTCACCCCGGTCAGTACGAGCAGCGAGTCGACCCCGCCCACGTGTGCGCCCTCGATGTCGGTGTCCAGCCGGTCGCCGACGACCAGCGGCCGCTTCGCTCCCGTACGCAGGATCGTCTCCCGGTGCATCGGTGGCCGCGGCTTCCCGGCGATCTGCGGTTCGGGCGCGTCGCGCATCCACCTGGTCGCTGCCCGAACGACTTCCACCGCCGCGCCGTTCCCGGGCAGGATGCCCCGGTCGCCCGGGATCGTCATGTCCCCGTTCGACGCGAACCAGGCCGCGCCCCGGCCCACCGCGATCGCGGCCTCGCCGAGCCGGCCCCAGGGCAACTCGGGGCCGCCGTAGCCCTGCACCACCGCAGCCGGGTCGTCGTCGGCCGACTCGACGACGGTCAGCCCGCGCTCCCGCAGCGCCTCACGCAGCCCGTCGCCGCCGATCGCCAGCACGCGTGCGCCCGCCGGCTGCTGCTCGGCGATCAGCCGTGCCACGGCCTGCGCCGAGGTGATGACGTCCGTCTCGTCGGCGGGCACACCGAGACGGCTGAGGTGGGCGGCCACGGAACTCGCGGTACGCGCCGCGTTGTTGGTCACGAACGCCAGCCGCATACCGGCCTCCCGGGCGCCCTCCAGCGACCTGACCGCATGCGGCACCGCGTCACTGGCGACGTACACCACACCGTCGAGGTCCAGCAGCGCGGTGTCGTACGCCTCCTGAAGCGCCCGCCGGCTGCCTGAGGGGCGCGTACGCGTAGTGCCCTGCATGGTCTCTCGCTCTCCTCGCAACGGTCCCGCTCCTCCCCCGATCATCCCGTGCACGCCGCCGGGGCCCTGTCCCGGGCCCTGTCCCGCCCCCCGCATGCCCCGGCATAGCATGCGGGGATGACCAGTGACGGCCTCCGGCTCTCCCCCTTCCGAGGGCTGCGCTACGCCCAAGGGAAGGTCAGCGGCCTCGCCGCGGTGACCTCACCGCCGTACGACGTCGTGGTCCGGCCCGACGAGTTGCATCACCTGGAGACCGCCGACCCGTACAACATCGTCCGGCTGATCCTGCCGCAGGCCGACGACCAGGCCGCCCGGCAGAGCAAGGCGGCCGGGACGCTGCGCCGCTGGCGCGCCGAAGGCGTGCTGGCGCTCGACCCCGAACCGGCGCTGTACGTGTACGAGCAGCGCCGCGGCGACGTCCTGCAACGCGGACTCATCGGAGCACTGCGGCTCTCCCCGCCCGAGGACGGCGTGGTGCTGCCGCACGAGGGAGTGATGGACGAGGTCGTGGAGGACCGGGCCGCACTGATGCGCGGTACGGGCGCCAACCTGGAGCCGCTGCTGCTCTCCTACCGCGGCGACGGCACCGTGAGCGGGGCCACCGCCGTCATCGAACGTGCCACGCACCGCGCCCCGTTGCTCTCCACCACCACCGAGCACGGCTTCGCGCACCGGCTCTGGGCGATCACGGATCCCGCCGAACTCGCCGAGATCGACGCGGACTTGTCCCGGCAGCACGCCCTGATCGCGGACGGCCACCACCGCTGGGCGACGTATCTGCGGCTGCGCACCGAGCACTTCACGGACAGCGCGGCAGGCGACGGCTCCCCCTGGAACCACGGCCTCGTCCTGCTCGTGGACACCGCCCGCTATCCGCTGCGGGTGCAGGCCATTCACCGCGTACTGCCCCGGATGCCCCTCTCGCGCGCCCTGCACGCCGTCGAGGCACAGGGCGCCTTCCGCGTCACCGCGCTCGACCTCCCGCTCCAGAAGGCGCTGGAATCGCTCAACTCGGCGTCCGGCAACGCCTTTCTGCTCTCCGACGGCGGAGGAACCTTCCATCTGCTGGACCGCCCTTCGCCGGGGCTGCTCGACCGTACGCTCGACGCGCGCCGCCCCGAGTCCTGGCGGCAGCTGGACGCCACCGTGCTGCACTCCGTGGTGCTCGATGAGGTGTGGCGCATCCCGGACCGCCCGGATGAGATCAGCTACATCCACGACGCGGCCGCCGCCGTCGGCAAGGCCGCACAACTTGGCGGCACCGCCGTGCTGATGCGGCCGGTGCGCGAGGAAGCGGTACGTCAACTGGCCGAGCAGGGCGTCATGATGCCCCGGAAGTCCACGTCGTTCGGCCCGAAACCGGCCACTGGGCTGGTACTGCGCGTACTGGATGACGACGCGCTCTGATTTTCTTCCCTCTCTGACCTGCGTCGACAGCCGCAATCGGCGCCTCCGGCTGCCCTGGACCCACCCCACCCACACCTCACACCCCAAGAGTTAGGGTAGCCTTACCTCACCGCGCTGCCCGTGCGGTGCAGATGACGTCCGCGTCAGGGAGGACAGTTCATGAGCAGCAGGTCACACCTGCTCAACGACAGGACGGCGGAGCACTACCGGCGCTCCCTCACGGCCGGTGTCGAGCGAGTGGCGGAGAAGATCGCACACGCCGACCGGCCGTTCACCGGAGTCTCACCGTCCCAACTCGCCCCGGTTGTAGCGGACGTCAACTTGGAGGAACCCCTGGGCGACCCTGCCGCCGCGCTCGACGAGCTGGAGAAGGTCTACCTCCGCGACGCCGTCTACTTCCACCACCCGCGTTACCTCGCCCACCTCAACTGCCCGGTGGTCATCCCGGCGGTCCTCGGCGAAGCCGTGCTCTCCGCCGTCAACTCCTCCCTGGACACCTGGGATCAGAGCGCGGGCGGCACGCTCATCGAGCGCCGCCTCATCAAGTGGACGACGGACCGGATCGGCCTCGGCCGTGCCGCGGACGGAATCTTCACCAGTGGCGGTACGCAGTCCAATCTGCAGGCCCTGCTGCTCGCCCGTGACGAGGCGTGCCGTCTGGTGGAGAAGAACTCCGCCACGCCGCTGCGCAAGCCGGAGATCCTCCCGAGGCTGCGCATCCTCACCTCCGAGTGCAGCCATTTCAGCGTCGAGAAGGCGGCCACGCTCCTCGGCCTGGGCGCCGAGGCAGTCGTCTCCGTGCCGTGCGATCAGGACCGGAAGATGCGTACGTCCGCCCTCACCGCCGAACTCGAGCGGTGCGAGCGCGAGGACCTGGTCGTGATGGCTGTCGTCGCCACGGCCGGCACCACGGACTTCGGCAGCATCGACCCGCTGCCCGAGATCGCCGACCTGTGTGAGCGCACCGGCACATGGATGCATGTGGACGCCGCGTACGGCTGCGGGCTTCTGGTCTCCCGGCGGCGCCATCTGCTCGCCGGCATCGAGCGCGCCGACTCGGTGACGGTCGATTACCACAAGTCCTTCTTCCAGCCGGTCAGTTCAAGCGCCGTGCTCGTACGTGACGAGGGCGCCCTGGGCCATGTCACCTACCACGCCGACTACTTGAACCCCGCCCGTATGGCGGAGAAGCGCATCCCCAACCAGGTCGACAAGTCCATCCAGACCACCCGGCGCTTCGACGCGCTCAAGCTGTGGCTGACATTGCGCATCATGGGCGCGGACAGCGTCGGTGAACTCTTCGACGAGGTCGTGGACCGCGCCGCGGACGCCTGGCAACTGCTCAGCGAAGACCCGAGGTTCGAGGTCGTCACACGGCCGCAGCTGAGCACGCTCGTCTTCCGCTATCTGCCGGCCTCTCCCGCCGGTCAGGCCTTCACCGACGAGGTCAACCTGCACGCCCGCGAAGCCCTGTTCACCTCCGGCGAGGCCGTGGTGGCATCAACGGTCGTCGACGGCCAGCACTACCTCAAGTTCACGCTTCTCAACCCGGAGACCTCGCTCAGCGACATCGCGACCGTCCTCGACCTCATCGCCGAGTACGCGGGCCGCTATCTGTCCGAGCACCATGGGCTGCCGGGCCAGGCGAGCCGGCCGGCCGAAGCGCCTGCCGGACAGACCGAAGGGGCCGCACGCCATCCGCGGAACGGCCCCGAACTGAGCCGCCGCGCCGGCTGACCACCCGCCCTGCCCCCGAGATCCGGAGACTGACTGACGTGTCCACACAAGACACCACCCGTGTCCACGACTTCATTGCCATCGGGCTCGGCCCCTTCAACCTCGGGCTTGCCTGCCTGACAGAGCCCGTCGGCGAACTCGACGGCCTGTTCCTGGACGACAAGCCGGAATTCGACTGGCACTCGGGGATGCTGCTCGAAGACAGCACTCTCCAGACCCCGTTCATCTCAGACCTGGTCACTCTTGCCGACCCCACCTCCCCCTTCTCCTTCCTGAACTACCTCAAGGAGATAGGCCGCCTCTACCCGTTCTACATCCGCGAGAGCTTCTATCCGCTGCGCGCCGAGTACAACGACTACTGCCGCTGGGCGGCCGCCAAACTGGGTTCGGTGCGCTTCAGCCACCACGTGGCCCGTGTCGATTACGACGAAAACGAGCAGGTCTATCTCGTACACGCCGACGACCGCGCAGAAGGTGCCCGACGCACGTACCGCGCACGGAAACTCGTCCTCGGCACCGGCACCCCGCCCCACATCCCCGAGCCCTGCCGCGGCCTCGGCGGAGACCTGATCCACAACTCCCGCTACCTGGAAGGCAAGTCCGCGCTCCAGGAGAAGAGTTCCATCGCTGTAGTCGGCAGCGGCCAGAGCGCAGCGGAGATCTACTACGACCTGTTGCAGGACATCGACAGCCACGGCTACGAGCTGACGTGGGTCACCCGCTCCCCGCGCTTCTTCCCGCTCGAATACACCAAGCTCACACTGGAGATGACCTCACCGGAGTACGTGGACTACTTCCACGCCCTGCCGGCGGCGACCCGGGACCAGCTCAACGCCTCGCAGAAGAACCTCTACAAGGGCATCAACACCGAGCTGATCGACGGCATCTTCGACCTGCTCTACCAGAAGAGCCGCCGCGGCCCCTGCCCCACACGGCTGATGACCAACACCGCGCTCACCGACGCCTCTTACGACGCCGGCTCCGGTACGTACACCCTCGGCCTGCGGCAGGAGGAGCAGAAGCAGGACTTCTCGCTCACGGCCGAAGGGCTCGTTCTCTCCACCGGATACCGCTACAGCACTCCCGAGTTCCTCTCCCCCATCACGGACCGCATCGACTGGGACGAGCAGGGCCGCTTCGCCGTCCGGCGCAACTACCGCGTCGACAGCGCGGACACCGCAGGCAGCGAGATCTTCGTGCAGAACGCCGAACTGCACACGCACGGCTTCGTCACACCCGACCTGGGCATGGCCGCATACCGCAACTCCTGCATCATCCGCGAGCTGCTGGGCCGCGAGTACTACCCGGTCGAACGCTCCATCGCCTTCCAGGACTTCGCCGCGCCCATGACGGACACGGCTGCCGCTTCGCCAGGGACGGAGGCTCCGATCGCATGAGCAACGCCCGCACGAGTCACCAGGACATCGTGCACACCCGTACAGACGCTCAGCTGGGCGAGTTCGCCCTCCGTCCCGTCGACCCGGCCACCGACGCCGAACTGCTGCACAGCTGGGTCACCCACCCCAAGTCGGCGTTCTATCTGATGCAGGACGCCGAACTCCATGATGTGGAGCGGGAGTTCATGAGCATCGCCGCATCCGCGCACCACGACGCCTTCCTCGGGCTGCACGACGGCGAGCCGCGCTTCCTCATGGAGCGCTACGACCCGGCGCACATAGAGCTGAAGGGCCTCTACGAAGCCCAACCCGGCGACGTCGGCATGCACTTCCTCTCCGCCCCCGCGGTCACCCCCGTGCACGGATTCACGCTCGCAGTGATCACCACGGTGATGGACATGCTCTTCGCCGACCCGCACACCCGCCGGGTGGTGGTCGAGCCCGACGTACGCAACACCGCCGTGCACGCCCTCAACGAAGCCGTGGGCTTCCGCATCGAACGCACCCTGGCCAAGCCGGAGAAGGACGCCTACCTGAGTATGTGCACACGGGACCAGTTCGGGGCCGCCCGCGAGGCCCGAGGAGGGACGACGAGCCGATGACAGCCCCACCCGCCCTCTCCCCCCGCGACGCCGTCGCGCACCTCACTCCGGAGCACTGGGCGCATGCCGGCCGCCTGCTGATACGCAAGGCACTGGCCGAGTTCACCCACGAACGGCTGCTCACGCCCACACCGCTGTCAGGTGACGAACACCCCTCCGGCGGTCGCTTCACCGTGCCCAGCGACGACGGAGCGATCGAATACCGCTTCGCCGCACGGAAGTTGTCGCTCGACCACTGGCAGATCGACGCCGACAGCATCACCCGCCACCGCGACGGCAGCCAACTCCCCCTCGACGCGCTCGCGTTCATCACCGAGCTGCGAGGCTCCCTGGGCCTGGGCGACGAGATCCTGCCCGTCTATCTGGAGGAGATCAGCTCCACGCTGGCCAGCACCGCCTTCAAACTGGCCTCTCCGCATGTGAGCGCCGACCGGCTCGCCCGCTCCGGGTTCCAGGAGATCGAGGCGGGAATGACCGAAGGCCACCCGTGCTTCGTCGCCAACAACGGACGGCTGGGCTTCGACATCGCCGAGTACCGCGCGTACGCCCCCGAAGCCGGCGCGCCCGTGCGTCTGATCTGGATCGCGGCCCACCGCGACCACGCCACCTTCACCACCTCGGCCGACCTCAGCTACGACAAGCTGCTGCTCTCCGAGCTGTCCGCAGCGACCCTCCGACGCTTCTCCTCCGCGATGTCGGAAGCGGGCCTGGACCTGGAGGAGTACTTCCTCATCCCCGTCCACCCCTGGCAGTGGTGGAACAAGCTGACGGTCACCTTCGCCGCCGAGATCGCCCAACGGCATCTCGTCTGCCTCGGACACGGCGACGACGAGCATCTCGCCCAGCAGTCCATCCGTACGTTCTTCAACGCCTCCAACCCCGCCAAGCACTACGTGAAGACGGCACTGTCCGTGCTCAACATGGGCTTCCTGCGCGGCCTCTCCGCCGAGTACATGAAGGCGACCCCCGCCATCAACGACTGGCTGGCCGAGCTGATCGCCGAGGACGAGGTGCTCCGCGACTCGGGCCTTGCCGTGCTGCGCGAGTGCGCCGCCGTCGGCTACCACGCCGCTCCGTACGAGGCCGCCGCCCCCAAGGGCTCCCCGTATCTGAAGATGCTCGCCGCCCTCTGGCGCGAAAGCCCCGTGCCGCTGCTCGCCCCGGGTGAACGGCTCGCGACGATGGCGTCCTTGCTGCACGTCGACCGCGAGGGAGCCTCCCTCGCGGCAGCGCTGATCGAACGTTCTGGGCTGGACGCGGCCACCTGGCTGCGCCGCTACCTCGACACGTATCTCACGCCGCTGCTGCACTGCTTCTACGAGTACGAGCTCGTCTTCATGCCGCACGGCGAGAACGTCATCCTCGTGCTCGACGAGGACGGCGTACCCAAGCGCTCGATCTTCAAGGACATCGCCGAAGAGATCGCCGTGATGAGCGAGGACACACAGCTTCCGCCGGAGGTCGAGCGCATCCGCGCCGAGGTCCCCGAGGAGATGAAGGTCCTCTCCCTCTTCACCGACGTCTTCGACTGCTTCCTGCGCTTCCTCAACGGAACCCTGGCCGACGGCGGCACCCTGGACGAGGACACCTTCTGGTCGACCGTGGCCGACTGCGTGAGGGACTACCAGAAGTCCGCTCCGCACCTGGCCGACCGCTTCCAGCGCTACGACCTCTTCGCGGAGACCTTCACGCTGTCCTGCCTGAACCGGCTGCAGCTGCGCAACAACCAGCAGATGGTGGATCTCCAGGACCCTGCCGGCGCGCTTCAGCTGGTCGGCACCCTGGAAAACCCCCTGGCCCGCCTCGCCCCTTAGAGACGGCGAGAGGGCGGGAACCCCACGGGTTCCCGCCCTCTCGCACTGCCCGGCTCGGCCCAGCTCAGCTCACGCCGGACCGCCACCGTCCGAAGACTCCTCTTCCTCCGCCTCGGTCTCCGCGTCATCCTCGAAGTCCGGATCGAGCGCGTCGACGAACTCCACCCCGTCCAGTTCCGCCAGCCTGTCGGACGCGTCTGTGGCACCGCTCTGGTCCGCTTCCAGCGCCTTCGCGAACCATTCACGCGCTTCGTCCTCGCGGCCGCCGACCTCCAGCAGCGCATCGGCGTAGGCATAGCGGAGGCGAGCCGTCCACGGTTGCTGGGAGTTGGAGGCCAGCTC
>DATMEI010000859.1:0-2492 GCA_035556995.1 Streptomyces sp. | reverse complement strand
TGCGTACTTCTCAAGGCACGCGACGCGAAGTACCGGGCGCTGTGGGAGGAGGAGACCCGCGACGAGGACCGGGACACCGTCCCCGACATCGACCAGCCCGAGGACCCGGCCCGCCGCCCGACGGAGGCGGCACGCCGCGCGGCGGAACGGGCACGCGAGGCGGAGCGCGCACGCGAGGCGGCGGAGACCCGGCGGGAAGACGGCGGGGACGACGAGAGCCGATAGACCGCCGGGCGGCTCCCGGCCTTCCCCGGTCGTCACTGCGTCCGCGCGGCCTCCGGGCGCTGGTGGCGGAGGAGGACGACCCCGTTGCCGAAGGTGCGGGTTTCGGTGAGCCGGAGCTCGGTCGTGGTCCTTGTGTCCGTGGGCTGGAACAGGGGCCTGCCCGTGCCGATGAGGACCGGATGGACGTAGAGGCGGTACTCGTCGATCAGGTCGAGCTCCCTGAACGACGCCGCGAGGTCGGCGCCGCCGAGGACCATGTCGCCACCCGGCTGCGCCTTCAGCGCCGTGATCTCCTCAACGTCGACGTTCCTCATGATGGTGGCGTAGTCCGCCCGCTCCAGGGTCCTGGAGAACACGATCTGGGGCATGTCCCGCCAGATACCGGCAAACTCCCTCATCGGCCCGGTAATTGAGGGGTCGGAGTCGGCGGTCGGCCAGAAGGCGGCCATCAGTTCGTAGTTGACGCGGCCGTTCAGGAAGGCGCTCATGTCTTTGAGCTGCTCGTTGAAGTGGCTGTGCAGCTCGTCGTCGACCATGTGCCAGTCGAGTTCGCCGTCCGGTCCCGCCATGAAGCCGTCGAGGGACACGGACATGGAGACGATGATCTTTCGCATCGGTCAGTCCTTCAATGGGAACGAGTGGTGTTCGTGCGCCACGGCCCAGCGTCCGTTCTCCTTGCGGAGCCCGATCGTCAGGCGGAGGCGGTTGCCGGGGTCCTCCTGCAGTTCCTTCGGGGTCCCGCAGCGCAGCAGCGCGTAGGCGAACGCGACGTCATCGCCCGCCGTGACGTCGAGCGAGAGGATCTCGAAGGAGGCGCCCTGGTCCTGCCATGTGAAGAACGGCGGCCACGTCTCCCGGTAGGGGCCGATGCCCCGTACTCCGCCTTCGGGGGGCGGCACGTCGAACATCACGATGTCGTCGGTGTGGTCGGCGAGCACACCGTCCATGTCGCCTTCGTGCACCGCCTTGGCCCAGCGCTCGATCAGCGCCCGGATCTGCGTCTCGTCCTCGTCCGCCACGGCTGCGTCCGTCCCTTCTTCCGTCCCGCTCCCGGCGGGTTCGTTCCGGCGGGTGGGCAGTGATGACCACCGCCGGGCCGGGAACTCATCGGTCCCGATGGGTGAGGGTGGGCCGCGGGTGGGTGAGAGTGCCGCGCTCCGCCACAGCGGTGGCGTACGGGCGAGGGTGCGGCGTGGTCGCCGCCAGCCCGCCGTACACCCCGTGAAGCTGACCGCTGTGAGCGATGCGCTTGTGGTGCGGTTGCCGGTGGAGTTGGTACGGCCGAAGGCCGTCGAGGTCATCCCCGATGGTCCGGGCTGGCATCACTCCATCAAGCTCGACGGCTGGCGCGTCGCCCTCGCGGTCACCGAACAGGGCGTACGCATCCACTCGCGCAGCAAGCGGGACGTCACGCCGCAGTTCCCCGAACTCGTCGACGCAGCCGAGCCGTTGGGTGTGGGCACCGTCATCGACGGTGAGGTGGTGGTCTGGAGCGAGCAGCATCAGCGGTTCGACTTCGAGGCCCTCCAGTCACGCGGCCTGGCGAAGCGTCCACGGCCCGGCGCACCCGCCGCCATCCTCGTCGCCTTCGATCTGCCTGCCGCCCCGTACACCGATCTGCACGCGTCTCCCCTGCGAACACGCTGGACCCGGCTGCGCGACGTCGTGGAACAGGCGGGCCCCGAGATCCAGATGGTGCTCTCGACCGACGACGCCGAGCAGGCCCGTACGTGGATGCATGAGATGAGGCCGCAGGGCGTGGAGGGGATCGTCTCCAAACGCTGGGACGCCCCGTACCGGCCCGGCGATCCACGGACCGGCTGGCGCAAGGTGCGCAGCAGCGACACCCTCGACGCCGAGCTGGTCGGGGTGGCCGGGCCCGAGCGGCGTCCCTGGGCCGCCGTCGTCGACCTCCCCGGCGGGCGCCGTGCGGTCACCACACCGCGCCTGGATTCTGTCGCCGCGTCGCAGTTGGGCCAAGCGGTCGCCGGTGAGCTCGGCGAGAGCGTGAGGGATGCCGAACTGGACGTCCAGTGGCGGACGTTGAGGGCATCGATGACGGTGGAGGTACGTGTGCGGACGGGGCGGGTGCCGCTGGTGCGGTACGTACGTCTGCGTCCGGAGATCTGATCGTCCCCGCCGCCTCCCGCGTGCAGGTACGTGCGCCTCCCACGCGTACCCCCGGCATCCCCTTCGAACGGCCGTCGAATCCGCCCGGATAGGCTTGCCCGCCATCGGGAGGGGGATGGGAATGGGGATACCGCACA